>CAURCY010000025.1:0-18596 GCA_963523355.1 uncultured Streptococcus sp. | reverse complement strand
TCAAGCCATCCTTAGAAACTGACCAGTCCTCTGCCATTGAGGGAATAAGGTTCCCATATTTATCATTTTCAAGCAATCCATCAATTACATTACTAGTAATATCAGCAGTCGCTGCCTTACCAGTTGTTAAATAGTTGAGATTATCTGGGTGGGTCTCGTAGGTGAATGCAAAAGTCTGCTCACCTTTAGCGCCTGAGCCCCCTGAACAAGCAGCTAAAACACCCGCTGCTAATAAAGTTACTCCCGCAAGAGCCAATACTTTTCTTGTTTTCATAGTCTTCTCCTTTGTTTTTTTATTCATTATAGACTCTTTTTCAAGTCCTGTCAATACAATTTTCAGAATTTTTGAAAATTATTTTTTAAACATTAGGTTTGGAAAAATATGAAAAAACCTCAACTACATTATGTAGTCAAGGAATGATCAATCATATTTCTGTAAGCAGTTTGATTTGTTCAATCTAACTCATTTCTTACACACTGCAAGGCTGCTCCAATTACCTGGTGCATATCGTAATAACGATAGTGTCCTAAACGGCCACCAAAGATAACATTTCCTTGCTCATCAGCCAATTTTTTATATGATTTATACAAATGATTATTACGATCATTATTAACTGGATAATACGGCTCATCGCCTTTTTCCCATGTTTTAGAGTGTTCTTTAGTAATGATCGTCTTTGCTTGATTTCCAAACTCAAAATGTTTGTGTTCAATAATGCGAGTATATGGGGTATCTGCATCTGTATAGTTGACAACTGCATTTCCTTGGTAATTCTCCATATCCAAGGTCTCATTTTCAAAACGAAGACTACGGTACTCTAGTTCACCCAACTTATAGTCAAAGAATTCATCAATCATACCAGTAAAGACAATCTTAGGGAAGTCTTTCAGATATTGTTCTTTATTAGCAAAGAAATCAACATTTGTTTCTACATCAATATTTTCATGTTCCAACATTTTTTCAACTATTTGAGTGTAACCACCTATTGGAATCCCTTGATAGGTATCATTAAAATAGTTGTTATCATAGGTCAGGCGTACTGGCAAACGGCGAATGATAAAGGCTGGAAGTTCCGTAGTTGGCTTGCCCCACTGTTTCTCTGTATAATCTTTGATTAATTTTTCGTAGATGTCTGTACCTACAAGAGAAATAGCCTGTTCTTCCAAATTTTCAGGAGTTTTGCCATTTAAAACAGCACGTTGCTCATCAATCTTAGCCTGTGCTTCTGCTGGCGTCACAACTCCCCAAAGTTTATTGAAGGTATTCATATTAAAAGGAAGATTATAAATCTCTCCCTTATAATTTGCAACTGGAGAGTTTGTGTAACGGTTAAACTCAGCAAACTGATTTACATAGTCCCAAATCTCCTTGTCAGAAGTATGGAAGATATGAGCTCCATATTGATGAACTTGAATTCCTTCCTCTTCACGAGTATAGATATTACCCGCGATATGATCTCGTTTTTCAATGACTTTTACTTTTTTTCCTTTTAGGGCTGCTTCATGGGCAAATACTGCACCAAAAAGACCAGCACCAACGACAAGATAATCGTACATTTTAAGCTCCTTTATTTTTTAACAAACTGTTGTAGCAATTGTACAAGATTGATTGCTTTAATAGATGATACAATTGCATATTTTACATCTTAAATCCGTACTTCTTATCCATAGATTTCTGTCAAAAGAATCTTGCTTTTTGCTTAGATTTTGGACCATCATCCACACCAAATACGATATGCGAATGAATATCAATCATTTTGTCTTATTTTCCTTCCATCACATCATTGATTGCAGCCTTAACCGACTCTAAACTGCTATCACTTATCTCCATCATGTAAAGGTTGCTATCAGGCATGGCATAGGATGGTAAATCCATACGCCCTGTTCCTTTAAGATCTTGCGAATTAATCTTATAAGTTCCACCACTCTCAAGTTGGGCATTGACCAAGTTCATCATGGTTTCAAGCGGCATATTGGTTTGCACGGAATCTTGTAGACCCTTTATAATACTGTCATAATTTTTCAAAGCTTCTGTAGAGGTCAACTTTTGCAAAATAGCGACAATGACCTTCTGCTGATTACGGCCACGATCTCGGTCCCCATCAGCTAAGGAATAACGTTCACGTACAAATCCCAAAGCTTGCTCCGAATCAAGATGAACCTTCCCTACAGGATAGAACTTCCCATTTGTATGAGCGGTAAACTCTTGATCATTATAGACATCAACTCCACCAAGTAAATCAATCAATTTCAAGAAAGAGGTGAAATTCAAACGAGCGTAATAGTTCAAGTCAATACCGTAAAGATTTTCCAGGGTATGAATGGAAGCATCTACTCCATAAATACCTGCATGGGTCAACTTATCTTTTTGGTTGTTGCCACCATCTGCAATTGGAACATAGGAATCACGAGGTGTCGTTGTCAAGAGAATTTTTTTAGTTTCGCGATTCACTGTCATAATGATATTGACATCCGAACGAGAAACCGAACTGATTGGACCGTAAGTATCAATTCCGCTGATATAAACGTTGAAACTGTCACCTTTGACATCTTTTGGAGTTTCAACCGTCTTGGTTAATTCTTTGGTATAGATTTTCTTAATTTTTGAAGCATAGTCAGGATATTCTGATTCGATAATGTTTTCAAAGACACTGTTTAGAATGATTGCCTTTGTATCGCCAGCTAACAAGCTCTTATAGGCCGCAAGATAGGATCTGCTTTCTTCGACTGTCAATTCCTTATTTTGACTAGCCTTAAGATCATTCATCAACTGTTGGATATTATCCTTATCCGTCCCAGTCGGCCCCGTTACACTGGTTACCTGACTGATATTATCAATTGAACTATCTGCTAATACCGCAATACTCATCGAATAATGTGAGTAGTTCGATGTCGCATTCAGGCGACTGGTAAATCCAATGAACTGCCCTACAGCAAAGAGAGAAGTTCCATTGATTAACACACCAAGCAGTAATAAAATCAGCGTTAGATTTTTAGCTTTCTTAGACCGAATTAAAAAGAAGCACAAGATGGCTAAGGCTACAATTAAGACAGCAACCACTATATTGAGATATCGGAAGGCTAGCATATTGTACTTGAAAATCAAAAACAATAAAAAGACTGCTAGTAATGCATAGATAGCTAGCAACCCCCAACTAATCAATATTTTTGTTTTACCCTTACGAGCTCGCTTCGAAGATCTACTCACGATATACCTCTATTATCAATTTTTATTTCATTTTATTATATCATAAAAAAATACACTTGCGGGGTAAATCCGCTTAGGTAAGGCATTTTCATCTTCTTTCCGAAACATTCTTTTTGACTTGCAACCAATTACATCAATAAATTTACTATATAAACATCAAAACAAGGTCCCTTACGGAACCTCGCTCATCTATTTGACATGATTTTCTGCTTCTTTTTGAGCTTTTTCGATTGCTTTTTTACTTTCTTGCTCCCATTTAGTCTTAGCTTCTTCAAACTGTTTGATTGTCACAGTATCTTTTTGCAGTTTCATATACTTGTAGTTATTGCCATCACCCTTGATACCGACCATTGAGTACCCTCTTGTAAATGGCGTTACTTTGGTTACAGATGCTGTTCCACCACTTGACATGGCTGACATAATCAGAGAATTGTCAATCATCCAAGCCTGTGCTTCAGCATATTTTTCATAGCGTTTTGCTACATCTTTATTTTCACTATCTGCATCTTTGAGCATCTTGGTGTAAGTATCAAGCCCCAAGCTAGCAATCTTAGCTTTATCTTCTTGAGCATCTAGACCAAAAATTTTGAGGTAGAATCCATCCTCTGCATTGAAAGGATTGAGATAAGTTGATGGATCCTGATAGTCACCTACCCAACCATCAAAGCTCAAATCATAGTCTCGATCAGCTGGTGTTGGTGCTAAGAAGGCTACGTTATTAAAATCATCTGTTGAAAGTTGCTGAACATCAATGACAATGTTATCAGCACCTAAAACTGACTCAAGGGTCTGCTTAACTGAGTTCATGCCTGTCACAGCATTTTTACTTGTTTGATCAACAGCTACATCCAAGTGAATAGGGAAAGTCACACCTTGACTTGCCAATTCTTTTTTAGCTTCCGCAAATTTTGCTTGGGCTTTTTCTTTGTTAAAATAGGCATCCTGAGCATCTGCCAAGTTAATACCTGACCATTCTGTGCCATAGTTGACCAATTTAGAAGCGACTACTTCTCCAAAAGTCTTGTCTCCAACTTGGACAAATGTAGGAGGTACTAGGGTGTTACGAAGGGTCTTGCTAGCCGCTTCTTCCCCATTTGACTGAGCAGAATAGGCTGTGCGGTCCAAGGCAAAGTTCACCGCTTGGCGGAAGTTCTTGTTCAAGACAGCTGTCTCAGTTGACTTCTTCTGCTCATCTGTCGTTTTAGCAGTGTGATTGTAGGCCTTACGGTTGACGTTAAAATTGAAATACCAAGAAGTCTTGTCCTGCAAGCTATAGACGATATTATCCTTATATTTCTCCTTGGTCTTGGCGAAGTTAGAACTATTTGGATAAACCCCAGCGATAGAATAAGCTCCACTTTCAAAGTTACGGATGGTCAATTCTTGGTCTGAACCATCAAAGTAAGCCAATTTCACGTGTTCAATTGATACTTTATCATGATCATAATAATGCGGATTTTTCACATACTCGATCGATGATTTTGATGTGAAATCTTTTAACAAATAAGGTCCGCTGTAAAGAATACTATCTGGAGATAGAGTCCCAAAATCTTTCCCTTTCGAATTTAGAAACTCTTCATTTACCGGAAAAAGAATACTATTGGTTGTTTTTGAATTCCAGTAAGGCTCTGGACGTGCCAAAGTATACTCAACAGTCTGGTCGTCGATAGCCTTCACCCCAACCTTAGAAAAGTCAGTATCTGCTCCTGTAATATAATCATTCAAGCCCTTGATCGAGTTTTGAATCAAGTCAATGGCCTGTGATTTATTGTCCACTGCGTATTTGATTCCTGTCACAAAATCCTGTGCCTTGACTGGGGCGTACTCTTCACCGTCGGCCGTGAACCATTTGGCATCTTTTCTCAGTTTATAGGTATAAGTCAGACCGTCGCTTGAAACAGACCAGTCTTCTGCCAAAGATGGAACTAGGTTTCCATGATTATCATTTTCAAGCAAACCATCAACTAGGTTAGTAATAATGGCTGTATTATCAGCGTAGTAGTCTAATAGATAGTTAAATGTAGTTGGATTTCCACTAAAGGTTGATGAGTAAGTTTTTGTATCTGAACCTGATTGTCCGCAAGCAGCTAAAAGCAAGGCAGCCGCAAAAGTCAGACCTGCACTAAGGACACGCTTTTTTGTTTTCATCTTCTTTCTCCTTTATGTTAGTTTTTGTAACATAAGTTTATTTTACCAAAATAGAGGAAATTTGTAAAGTTAATTGAATTTCTAGAATGAAAATTTATAAACTTTGGTCATAAAAAACAAAGGATTTCTGTCTTTCATACAGCCTTCCCTTGTTTTTATACGGTTTGTTGACTAAGAAACATCTACAAAATAAGCCTAGACTCATTTTATGTGTTTTTCTAAATCCTTTTGATACTGAGCATTAGATTCTAGTTTTTCCTTTTGCCACTTTTTAAGAGCCGCCTCATACTCTTTAGTTGTCACGATATCATTTTGAAGTTGCATACCTTTAAAAATAAATGGATCTCCCTTAATACCGACCTGTGAATAAGCTTTGGTAAATGGAACAGTACGACTAACCATAGGAGAGCCACCTGAAGAAGCAACTGGAATAAGAAGTGAACTATCAGTAACCCAAGCCTGTGCTTTGGCATACTTTTCGTATCGTTTATCAAGATTACTTGTCTCAGATGCAGCATCATCCAAGAGCTTCTTGTATTCATCCAAGCCAACTTTCGCCATAACTTCAGGATCCTTGCCCTTTGTTATACCTAGATGTTTCAAGGCAGAACCCTTCTTAGCATCTAAAATATTGAGATAGGTTGCTGGATCTTGATAATCTGGTCCCCAACCAGTTCCGTTCAAATCATAATCTTTTTGGGTTGGAACTTTAGCTTGAGAAGTAATACTTTCCTTCTCATTATCCGTCATTTGAAGAACATCTATAATTACATTCTCAGTTCCCAATGTTTCTTCAATCGATTGTTTTAATGAATTTGTCTGTTGAACTGCAACTACATCTGTCTGTTCTACTGGTACATCCAAATGAATCGGGAAACTTACTCCCTTAGATTGCAATTCTGTTTTCGCTTTTTCAAATGTAGACTTGGCCTTTGTTGGATTGTAAATTGTATCTTTGCCATCTGTGAGAGTCACATCTTTCCATTGCTCTCCATATTTCAGCAGTTCATCCTGAGCCAGCTGTCCGAAGGTCTTCCCAGCTACTTGAACATAGTTATCTGGCACTAGACTATTACGAATAATCTTATCCGCACCTTCTTCACCATTTAATTGAGCTGTATAGGCGTGGCGATTAAATGCAAAATTAAGAGCCTGACGGAAGTTCTTATTGAGAAGAGCTTCTTTTGTTGATGTTTTTTGTGACTCATCTGTTTTAGCTGTTTTATTATAGGATTGACGATTTACGTTAACGGTAAGATAATAACTTGTTGCCTCTTGTGGACTATAGACAATCTTATCACCGTATTCCTTTTTAGTTGATTCAAAGTTTGAGCTTGCTGGAAAGAGACGAGCAGTTGTATAGGCACCTTGTGTAAAGCTACGAATTAAGGATTCTTGGTCTGATCCATCATAGAATGTTAATTTTACATTATCAATTTTGACATTTTCCTTATCCCAATAGTTAGGATTTTTTTCATATTCAATCACAGATTTAGAAATCAAGGACTTCAAAAAATATGGACCATTGTAAAGAATACTTGATGGAGTTGGCGTTCCGTAATCCTTACCTGTTGCATTCAAAAATTCTTCATTAACTGGAAGCATGGTTGCTGTGGTTACTTTAGAGTTCCAAAAACTTTCCGGGTTATTAAGGGTATATTCTACCGTATAATCATCAAGAGCCTTCACACCTACAGTTGAGAAGTCGTTTGTCTCACCACTAACATAAGCCTCCAATCCTTTGATGGATTTCTCAACCAAAGAAAGACCATCGGACTTTCCGTCTGCTGCATGCTTTAATCCAGTGACAAAATCCTGAGCCTTAACTTCTGCATACTCTTCTCCTTCTGAAGTGTACCACTTCACACCTTTACGAAGTTTGTAGGTATAAGTCAAACCATCTTTAGAAACTGACCAATCCTCTGCTAGAGAGGGAATCAGATTCCCATATTTATCATTCTCTAAAAGACCGTCGACGACGTTACCTATTACGTCAGAAGTTGAACTTTTACTTGTAACGCTATAATCCAAGGATGATGGATCAACAGCATAAACATAAGAAAATGTTTTGGGAGCGTCTGCATTCTTTTCACTTTTCCCACAAGCTGTTAAAAGAATGGCTGTACTCAAGGTCACTCCTGCTCCTAAGAGCCACTTTTTCGATTGCATAAATAATCTCCTTCAAAATAGTATTTTCACTATTATACCCTATTTTTTTACAAATGCAATAGCTTTTGACAGATTTTTTAGAAAATTCTAACAAATGTTTTTAAAAGAGTTTTTTACACAACTTTTAGCAAAAAACCTCAAGCTCTAAGGCTCAAGGTTCTCACTTTTTAGTTAGTCATTTCCACACAGAAAGCATCCCATGGAGCCAAGATTTGTTTTTCAAAAACTTCTTGAGCCACGGTGTTTTCAATCAAGACTGATTTAACATTTCCTTCTACTGTCAAGTCTTGGTCTTCATTGGACAAGTTGGCTACAACTAAGAAATGACGGTCGCCATCTTTACGGATATAGGCAAAGACCTTGTCAGCTGTTTCCAATAGTTCAAAGTCAGCTCGAATCAGCCAGCTGTTTTCCTTACGGATTTGAACCAGTTTCTGATAGGTATAGAAAATAGAATCTGGATTTGCCAGTGCTTCTTGAACGTTGATTGCTTGATAGTTTGGATTCACTGCCAACCAAGGTTGACCTGTTGAGAAACCAGCATTTTTGCTCTCGTCCCATTGCATAGGGGTACGGGCATTGTCACGTCCAATGACACGGATACTGTCCATGATTTCTTCCATCGGAACACCTTTTTCAAGAGCTTCACGCGCATAGTTGAGGGATTCAATATCTTCTACTTGGTCCAGTGTTTCAAACGGATAGTTGGTCATCCCAATCTCCTCACCTTGGTAGATATAAGGAGTTCCTCTCATGAGATGAAGCAAGATGGCAAAGGCTTTGGCAGATTTTTCGCGGTATTCTTGGTCATTTCCCCAGATTGAGACGATACGAGGGAGGTCATGATTGTTCCAGAAGAGCGAATTCCAACCGTCCTCAACTCCTAACTCTGTCTGCCATTTGTTGAAAATCTCTTTCAACTTAGCGATATTCAGCTCTTTTTGATAGTGCCATTTAGGCTGACCTTCCTGATACTGAAGACAGATATGCTCAAACTGGAAGACCATAGACAATTCTTGCCCCTTTGGATCAGAGTAGAGCTTGGCAATCTCTGGCGTTGCTCCCCAAGTTTCCCCTACTGTCAAGAGATTCTTATCGCCAAAAGTGGCTTGGTTCATCTCCTTGAGATAAGGGTGGAGCATAGGACCATTATTGACTACTTTCTCATCAGGAATTTTCCCAATCATGTCAATGACATCCATACGGAAACCGCCAATGCCTTTATCAATCCAGAAGTTCATCATCTCGTAAATTTTCTGGCGCAGTTTTTCATTCTCCCAGTTGAGATCAGGCTGTTTCTTGCTGAAAAAGTGGAGATAGTATTGACCTGACTTTTCATCGTATTCCCAGGCAGACCCACTAAAGATAGAATCTAGGTCGTTAGGCTCATTCCGCCAGATATAGTAGTCTCGCTCAGGGCTGTCAGGATTTTCACAGGCCTCTACAAACCAGGCATGTTCATCCGAGGTATGATTGACCACCAAGTCCATGATAATACGGATATCACGCTTCTTAGCTTCCGCGATCAGTTGGTCCATATCCTCCATGGTCCCAAAAATAGCCGCAATCGCTTGATAATCAGCAATATCGTAGCCATTATCATCCATCGGGCTGTCATAAACAGGAGAAAGCCAAATCGCTGTAATTCCTAACTTGGCTAGATAGTCTAACTTACTGGTAATTCCTGGCAAATCGCCAATTCCATCTCCGTTGCTATCCATAAAGCTCTTAGGATAAACTTGATAGACTACGGCATTGTGCCACCATTTTTCTTGCATCTTCTTACCTCATTATTTTAATAATCTATAGTCTATGATAGCGCTTTTCAGAATTTTGTGCAAGCGTTTGCCTAATCTTTTTGATTCCTTTTTTAACTCCATAGTTTCCTAACTTCCAATTTTTTATTATAATAGAGGTCAGAGGTAAAAAAATGAAAAAACAAGCTTTTAGTTCTGAACAATATTTGAATCTACAGCGCGACCACATTTTGGAGCGCATTAACCAATTTGACGGCAAGCTCTACTTGGAGTTTGGTGGCAAAATGTTAGAAGATTTCCACGCTGCTCGCGTCCTTCCTGGTTATGAGCCTGACAACAAAATCAAGCTCTTGCAAGAATTGAAAGAGCAAGTCGAGGTTGTGATTGCTATTAATGCAAGTAACATCGAGCATTCCAAAGCACGTGGTGACTTGGGCATTTCTTATGACCAAGAAGTTCTTCGTTTGATTGATAAATTCAATGAATTGGGAATTTTTGTTGGCTCCGTTGTCATCACACAGTACGCTGGTCAACCAGCTGCAGATGCCTTCCGCAACCAACTTGAGAAAAACGGAATTGATTCTTATCTTCACTATCCAATCAAAGGATATCCGACGGATATGGATCACATCATTTCTCCAGAAGGTATGGGGAAAAACGACTACATCAAAACCAGTCGCAACTTGATTGTCGTAACCGCTCCTGGACCTGGTTCTGGAAAATTGGCAACCTGTATGTCCAATATGTACCACGACCAAATCAATGGTATCAAGTCTGGCTACGCTAAATTTGAAACCTTCCCAGTTTGGAATCTTCCCCTTCATCACCCAGTCAACTTGGCCTACGAGGCTGCCACAGCTGACCTTGATGATGTCAACATGATTGACCCCTTCCATCTCCAAACCTATGGAGAAACCACTGTCAACTACAACCGTGATATCGAGATTTTCCCAGTGCTCAAGCGCATGTTAGAACGTATCCTTGGTAAATCTCCATACGCTTCTCCGACAGATATGGGTGTCAACATGGTTGGTTTCGCTATTACAGATGATGAAGCTGCTGTCGAAGCTTCTAAACAAGAAATCATCCGCCGTTACTATCAAACTGTTCTTGATTTTAAAGCCGAAAAAGTTGGTGAAGCAGCTGTCAAGAAAATCGAGTTACTCATGAACGACCTCGGTATCACACCTGCAGACCGCAAGGTTGCTGTTGCTGCACGTCAAAAAGCAGAAGAAACTGGCGGACCAGCCCTAGCCCTTGAATTGCCAAATGGGGAAATCGTCACAGGTAAGAACTCAGAACTCTTTGGCCCTACAGCAGCTGCCTTGATTAACGCCATCAAGAAATCAGCTGACATTGTGAAAGAAGTAAAACTAATCGAACCTGAAGTTGTTAAGCCAATCCAAGGTCTTAAAATCGATCATCTCGGTAGCCGCAATCCACGCCTTCATTCAAATGAAATCCTGATTGCACTTGCTATCACAGCTACAGAAAATCCTGATGCTGCTCGTGCTATGGAAGAGCTTGGTAACCTCAAAGGAAGCGAAGCCCACTCAACCATCATCTTGACTGATGAAGACAAGAATGTCCTTCGCAAATTGGGTATCAACGTAACCTTTGACCCTTACTACCAATACGACCGCTTGTATCGTAAATAAAGATTTCAACCTCTCCACTCTTGGAGAGGTTTTCTCTCTATATCAGGAGCCAGCTTTGTGTTATAATGAAAGAAGAAAACTGAAAGGATTTACCATGTCAAAAGAAGTTATTGTTGAAAGTTTTGAACTTGACCACACCATTGTTAAAGCACCCTATGTTCGCTTGATTGGGGAAGAAACAGGACCAAAGGGAGACGTTATCTCCAATTATGATATTCGCTTGGTACAACCAAACGAAGACTCTATCCCTACCGCTGGCCTTCACACTATCGAGCACCTCTTAGCCAAACTCATCCGTACCCGAATTGACGGTATGATTGACTGTTCACCATTTGGTTGCCGCACAGGCTTCCACATGATTATGTGGGGACGTCACACTAGTGCTGAAATCGCAGCTGTTATCAAGGATTCGCTCAAGGAAATCGCTGAAACTACTACTTGGGAAGACGTCCCTGGTACAACCATCGAATCTTGCGGAAACTATAAGGACCACAGCCTCTTTTCTGCTAAAGAATGGGCAAAACTCATCCTAGAACAAGGGATTTCAGATGATGCCTTTGAACGCCATGTCATCTAAACACAAAAAAAGGAACCAGTTTTTTTTCAGCTGGTTCCTTCTTTTTTATGCTCAAAATTCTGTCTTAAGCTTTCTCACGAATAACCAAACCACCGTCTTCCATATCTGCTTCTAGGTGTTTGGCATCTAGGTGATCCAAGTGGAAGTCTGTGACTTTGTCACGGATTTGTTGTTCAACCACACGACGGAGTGGACGAACACCCATGACTTCATCGTAGCCTTCTTCTGTGATATAGTCTTTAGCCGCTTGACTAACTGCTAAATCAATGTCTTTCTTAGCCAAGGTTTGGTTGACTTCAGCCAGCATCAAGTCCACAATTTTAGAAAGGTCTTCCTTAGTCAAGTGTGAGAACTCAATGACTGCGTTAAAGCGGTTGAGGAACTCTGGACGGAAGAATGGTTTCAAACGGTCCATCAATTCTGGTTTGTCCGCATCTTCTGTCAAGTTAGCTTCGTAACCAAAGCCTGCGTTTGAAGTTGCGATAATCACCGTATTCTTGAAGTTTACTGTGTTTCCTTGACCATCTGTCAAACGACCATCATCCAAAACTTGAAGGAGAAGGGTGATGACTTGAGGGTCAGCCTTTTCAATTTCGTCGAGAAGGACGATTGAGTATGGATTGCGACGGACGCGTTCTGTCAAGGTATTGTTGTTGTCATCGTAACCCACATAACCTGCAGTTGTACCAATCAATTTAGATACGGCTGTGCGGTCGCTGTATTCTGACATGTCCAAACGGATGATAGCATCTTTCGTTCCGAACATATCAAGAGCCAATTGTTTAGCCAACTCAGTCTTACCAACACCAGTAGGACCTACAAAGAGGAAGCTACCGATTGGACGGTTACCTTCATCAAAACCAGCACGGTTACGACGGATAGCTTTTGCTACTGCTTCAACGGCCTTATCTTGACCAATAACTTTCGTCTGCAAACGATGACCCATATCTTTCAAACGTTCGATGTCCGTAGCCCCCATTTGAGATACTGGAATACCCGTCATACGTTCTACAGATTCAGCCACATCGTTGACACTTGCAGTCACTTTCATATCTTCTGTATGGTTTTCGATTTTCTTTTCCAATTCTGCAATGCGTGTTTTATAGTTTAGAGCTGCTTCAAAATCTTCTGCCTCAACTGCTTTTTCTTGCTTGTCTTTTTCTGCCTCGATCTCCCGTTCAACAGCATGAACATCTGTTACAGGATGTTGTGCTGCCAAGTGAGCTGCCGTAACATCGACAAGGTCAATAGCCTTATCTGGCAAGCTACGTTGAGGAATATACTGGACAGAATAATCCACCGCTGCTTTTAGGACTTCATCTGGCAAAATAACATTGTGGTGTTGTTGATAAAGATCTCGAATACCTTGAAGAATCTTGAAAGTATCTTCAACAGATGGAGCATTGACCTTGACTTCGTTGAAACGACGAGCAAGAGCAGCATTCTTCAAGATAGTGTTACGATATTCGTCTTGAGTTGTCGCTCCAATCACGGTCAATTCCCCACGAGAGAGGGCTGGCTTGAGAATGTCCGCAAGCCCTTTAGAACCACTGTCACCTCCAGTAGATCCAGCACCAAGTATTTGGTGAATTTCATCAAAGAAGAGGATAATATTCCCTGCTTCTTTGACCTCATTGACTAAGTTTTGAACGTTTTCTTCAAAACTACCACGGTATTGAGTACCAGCCTCAAGACCAGAGATATCAATGGAAATAATTTCCTTATTCTTAATAGCAGCTGGAACATCACCATTCACAATGGCTTGTGCTAGACCTTCGACAACTGCTGTCTTACCAACACCTGCGTCTCCGACTAAAACAGGATTGTTCTTGGTACGGCGTGAGAGGATTTCAGATGTTTCTTGAATTTCCTTGTTTCGTCCGATAACAGGATCCAGCTTGCCCTCACGCGCTTCTGCTGTCAAGTTTCGACCTAGTTTTGCAAGGACACCGTCTTGTTTCATACCTGATGCCTGTTGTGGCATTTTTCCATCAACTTCTGCATTTCCTGGCAATTGGCCAGTTGCACGATAGTGAGCAAATTCCTCAGGTGTGACTTCGCGTCCATTAATTAAGTAACGGCGGTTTTCAGAACTGTATCCTCGCATACCACCCATCAATTGGTTAAATAAATCATCCATGTTGTTAAAATTATTAAAGTTGTTGTTCATATTCTTTACCTCTTTTTGTTATTTATTATTACTGATATTGACTATCTTTGACTTTTTCTTTAAAAAATTTAGACTAGCTAAATCGCTACTCTACGTACTATTTCTGGTTTTTCTTTTTCAAGCAGGAGTAGACTATCTTTACTTCTAAAGATTTCTAGATTAAACATAGACCCCACCTCTTTCTATTTTACTTTAAATAAGTGTTCTAGTAAGGCTTTCATTTACCTTATGTTCATAATATACTACATTGGTCAGAAAAGGTCAAGTATTTTGACTTTGATTGACCAATATTTTTTAAAAAGCAAAAACACCCTGAAATATCAGGGTGCCATTCTTATCTCAAATACAAAATTGCTAGTGTCAGGAGACTTGCTAGAAGCCCCACTCCCCAAAAGAAGAAGTCAACCTTCCACTCGCTCCAAGGATTTCCTTTACCAGACAATCCTCCAAGCTCAAAATGGTGATGTACAGGCGTCATACGGAAAATACGTTTACCACCTGTCAGTTTGAAATAGCTGACTTGCATCATAACCGAAGTTGTTTCAAAGACATAAACAATTCCGATAATCAAGAGAGTCCATTCTTGGTGGAGGGCCATAGAGATAGCTGCCAGCATTCCACCGAGAGCCAAACTTCCCACATCTCCCATAAAGACTTTGGCAGGCTTATGGTTAAAGACGAAGAACCCGAGCAAGCCACCAATCATGGCAAGAATCACTAGAAGGATATCCATCTGACCTTGCACATAGGCAATAACTCCATAAGCAGACAAACTAATCACAACGGAAATACTAGCTAAACCATCAATGCCGTCTGTCAAGTTTACTGCGTTTGAAAAACCGACTAGCCAGAAAAGAGCGAAGACAATATAGAAAATCCCTAGATGCACTTGGTAACCAAAGACAGAAAGCATATCGCCACCGCGCTCATAGAAAAGGTAGAAAATGACACCACCTAGAAGCTGAAGAGCCAATTTCTGTTTGGGATTAAGGCCCTCATTGATTTTACGGAAGACCTTGAGGAAGTCATCTAAAAATCCGATTAAACCATAAAGAACCAAGATAAATAAAATCATACCAACATTATTGCTGAGTTGATTACTAAATAGGGCGAAAAAGAAAGCAACTAAAACAGAAGCAATTAAGAAAACCAAACCTCCCATTGTAGGAGTCCCAGCTTTTGCCTGGTGCTGTTTGACATCCTCATGCATCTGCTGGCCTGTAATTTGCGCCTTTCTATAAAATTGGATAAAGGCTGGAATTCCTACCAAAGTTAGTAAAAATGTCACAATTCCAGCACTGATGGAAATAAACATATTAGTCTCCTAAAGTTAATTTAATTTTTTTAATGTTTTTGATAGCTGTATTAGTCCGAACATCTTGCTTCTGAACGACGGAACCTGAACCTTCAAATTCCAACTCAATATCCAACCATTTAGCAAAGGTTTCAGCAGTCTCTTTTTTCCAGCCATACATGTCTGGAATTTCTTCTACCTTATCCGATAAAAGGAGAACTTGTTGGTTTGGTGCAAGATTGGTCCCTTCTTCTACAGATGATTCTTTAATCTTTGTTCCAGTACCTACAACGATTGGTTGCACAATATTTCGGCGTAAGGCTTCCGCCAAATCACCAGGTGAAATATCCTTGATGCTAGGCATTGCATAAGAAGACTCTATCGTCACTTGATCTAAATTCTTAGCAGGAGATTGAAGATTGAGAGATTCTTTCATAGCTGAAGCTCTTTCAAGAATTGGGTTGGCAAATTCTCCCAATTGGATACCTGAATAATGTTCAGGTTGTTGAACCGTTACATACAAGATAAAATCAGGATTTTCAGCAGGGTTCATAGCCACAACCGAGAAAATGTAGTTAGTAGAACCAACTAAGTAGCCTCCATTTTTCTCGTCAGCGATTTGAGCCGTACCAGACTTGAGGGCTACATTTTGTCCTGGAACATTGACAGTTGGTTTCCCTGTCTTATGATTATACATAGTTCCATATACTGGATCGGTACCGACTAAAACCATATGCGTTCGCGTCAAGCTCGCTGCATCTTTAGACACAGGATTTCCCACAACTTCTTTTTGTGATTTCCGAGCAGTTTGATCATTTGGATCATACAAGGCCGTAATAAATTTAGGCTCCAACATAACACCATCATTGGCAATGGCTGTAAAAGCACGTAGCATCTGGGTCTGCGTTACAGAAATCCCCTGACCAAATGCACTCATGGCAATATTGACAATATTATCTGCTGGAAGTTGACCAGCGTATTCATCTGTCAAGCCAAAGCGAGTTGGGACCCCAAACTTAAAGCGGTTTAGATAATCCAACCAAGTAGCATCTCCCATTTTTTGTTCAAGTAGACTCATTCCAACATTACTGGAGTGAGCGAAACCTTGTAAGAAAGTCATCATCCCACCAGTCGTCAAACCATCATTAACATCCCAATCTCGAATTGTCGCATCCGCTATTTTTAATTCACTACTATTGAAGTATTCTCCACCTGGGAAGGTATTGTTATCAATAGAAGCTGCTAGCGTCATGACCTTCAGGGCTGATCCTGGTTCGTAATTACTTTGATAAAGAATATCACGCCAAACAAAGTCTTTGGTGATACCATCCTTAGTATCTGCATTAAAGGTAGGTCGTTGGGTGGTAGCAAGGATTTCACCGGTCTTTGCACTGACCAAGGTCGCGGTCATATACTTACCTTTTACTTTTTCTAGAAAGGCATCCATCTGAGTTTCCATGAAAGATTGGAGCGGGCTAGACAATGTTGTATAAACATCCTTGCCATCCACAGTTTGTTGCGACACCTGTTCTGTTCCTGGTACGATATTTCCTACACGGTCTTTTTCATAGGTAATAATACCGTCTGTCCCAGCAAGAATGGTATTTAACGAACTCTCCAGACCAAAAGTTCCTAATAAACTCTTACTGCCGTCCTCATTTTCATGAAGTTGGGCTAACCCAATAAAACTAGAAGCAAATTGTCCATTTGGGTAGCTTCTGTTAGGGCTAGTTGTAAAGTCTATTCCTTCCACACTAGCATCTTTCAAATCTTTTTTAATAGCCATCATATTGGCATAGGTAATCCCATTTCCTTTTGCACCAAAGGAAACCTGGGTCAGATTTGGTTGAGCCAATTGCTCTTTCACATAAGCTTCATCCATATCCAAATACTTATGGAAGACTTCAGCTACCTTATTAAACTGCGAATCCTCTACATAAAGAATTTTACCCGTTGCTGACTTGTATTTTTTATCAATAACAGCATAGACGTTATAAGAGGTCGCATCTTCAGCAATAGGCACTCCATTTCGGTCATAGATCGTCCCGCGTTTGGCAGGTACTGTTCGAGTTGTTTGGTGAACCTTTTTAGCCTCTTTTACCAAGTCAGTACCAAATATATTACCTTTTGCGATAATATACGCAAAATTGGCCAAAAAGAGGGCGAAAAGGGCAACAGCTACAAAGCTGAGGTACTTGCCAACTATCCTACGGTTTTTTGCTGGAGATTTACGATTTTTTATCGCAAATCGGGTTATTTTTTCTGTCCATTTCATATCTTACTCCGCTGTTCGGATATTTTCATTATTCAATTTCAAATCTTTTTTATCTGCAATCTCTTTCAAGCGCTCTGAACGAATCAATTCATTCACTTCCTGCTTAGCATCATCGAGCTCTGTCTTCTTTTCCTCTATCTGCGCATTGATTTTTGTCAAATCACTTTGCACTTGCAAGAGCCGTGTCTGCATAAAGATAATGCTCACTGCTAAAACGAGAGCCGTAAAAGCGATGGAAAGATAAAAAGCCTTCTCCACACGTGAGAATTTTTTTATACGATTCTGCAAGAATTGACTGGTTGTTTCTTTCTTATCTACCATTTTTTCCTCTTACTTGTGAATTTTTCTGGCCACGCGCAACTTAGCTGAGTGCGAGCGGTTATTGGCTTCTAATTCTTCTGCACTTGGCAAGATTGGCTTACGGGACACCAATTCCATCTTGGGCTTGAGATCATCTGGGATGAAAGGCAAGCCTTTTGGAACTTCAACCGTTGAAGCTTCCTTGAACAATTGCTTGGTCAAGCGGTCTTCTAGTGAATGGAAGGTAATCACTGAGATTCTACCATCTAGAGCCAACATCTCCATAGCCTGCTGGATAGATTCATCTGCCGCCCCCAGTTCATCATTGACTTCAATTCGAATAGCCTGGAAAATCTGCTTGGCAGGATGGCCCTTCTTCTTGAGCTCCTTGGCAGGTTTGGCCGACTTGATAATTTCTGCTAACTCAGTCGTTGTCTCGATTGGCTTGACTTCACGTGCTTGTTCAATCTTACGCGCAATCTGTTTAGAGAATTTATCCTCGCCATACTTAAAGAAAATACGAACCAAGTCATGATAGTCGTAGTGATTCACCACTTCATAGGCTGTCAGACTAGCATCCTGATTCATGCGCATGTCCAGTGGCGCATCCTTTTTATAAGAAAAACCACGCTCACGCTGGTCCAGCTGAGGACTAGACACTCCCAAGTCATAACAAATTCCATCAATTTCCTGAACACCAGCTTCGTGCAAACGTGTCTGTAAATGACGGAAGTTATCCTTGATAAAGGTCACCATTCCCTTTTCAATGTAAGGTGCCAAACGTTTTTGCGCATTGTCAATGGCATTCTGGTCCTGATCAAAGGCATAGAGATGGCCTTTTTCACTTAATTTACTTAATAAATATTCGCTATGGCCCGCTCCACCCAAAGTCGCATCAACGTAGATACCGTCAGGCTTTACGTCGAGCATATCAATCGTTTCGTGGAGTAAGACCGTTACATGATGAAATTCTTTTGTCATATCTTATCTATTTTACCACAAATCTGACTAGCTTGCACTAGTCAGACAAATAGGTCAAA
>CAURCY010000024.1:0-18814 GCA_963523355.1 uncultured Streptococcus sp. | reverse complement strand
GTTACAATAGAAGTAACAGATAATAGAAAAGAGAATAGATGAGAATTGCAGATTACAGCGTGACCAAGGCAGTGCTGGAGCGTCACGGTTTTACCTTTAAAAAGTCCTTCGGGCAAAATTTCTTGACGGATACCAATATCCTTCAAAAGATTGTGGATACGGCTGAGATTGATGACCAGGTTAATGTCATCGAAATCGGGCCAGGGATTGGTGCCTTGACAGAATTTTTGGCTGAGCGTGCAGCAGAAGTTATGGCCTTTGAGATCGACCACCGTTTGGTACCGATTTTGGCAGATACCCTACGTGATTTTGACAATGTGACAGTGGTTAACGAGGACATTCTCAAGGTCGATTTGGCGCAGCATATCCAGAATTTTAAAAATCCTGACTTGCCAATCAAGGTAGTAGCCAACTTGCCTTACTACATCACGACGCCTATTCTCATGCACTTGATCGAGAGCGGAATTCCTTTTAGTGAGTTTGTGGTCATGATGCAAAAAGAGGTAGCTGACCGCATTTCCGCTCAACCGAATACCAAGGCTTATGGTAGCTTGTCGATTGCGGTTCAGTACTACATGACGGCCAAGGTTGCCTTCATCGTACCTCGTACGGTCTTTGTGCCAGCGCCAAACGTGGACTCTGCTATTTTGAAAATGGTGCGCCGTCCAGAACCAGCCGTAGCAGTGGAAGACGAGAATTTCTTCTTTAAGGTTTCCAAGGCTAGTTTCACCCATCGCCGCAAGACCTTGTGGAACAACTTGACAGGTTACTTTGGCAAGACTGAAGAGGTCAAGGACAAGCTGACCAGGGCTTTGGACCAAGCAGGCTTATCACCAAGTGTGCGTGGGGAAGCTCTCAGCTTGGCAGAATTTGCCAGCCTAGCAGATGCGCTTAAAGGGCAAGGACTCTAAGATGCAGGGACAAATTATTAAAGCCTTGGCTGGGTTCTACTATGTGGAGAGTGAGGGCCAGGTTTATCAGACGCGCGCGCGTGGGAATTTTCGTAAAAAAGGCCATACCCCTTACGTTGGGGATTGGGTAGATTTCTCTGCAGAGGAAAATTCAGAGGGCTATATCCTCAAGATTCACGAACGGAAAAATAGTCTGGTCCGTCCGCCTATTGTCAATATTGACCAAGCTGTGGTGATCATGTCTGTCAAGGAACCTGATTTTAACAGCAATTTGCTGGATCGGTTCTTGGTTCTTTTAGAGCATAAGGGTATTCATCCCATCGTCTATATTTCCAAGATGGATTTGTTGGAAGATAGAGGAGAACTGGATTTTTATGAACAGACTTATAGTGACATCGGCTATGACTTTGTGACCAGTAAAGAGGAACTCTTGCCTTTGTTAACAGGCAAAGTGACGGTTTTTATGGGGCAGACGGGCGTTGGAAAATCAACTCTTCTCAATAAAATCGCACCGGACCTTAATCTTGAAACGGGAGAAATCTCAGACAGTCTGGGTCGCGGGCGCCATACCACTCGAGCTGTTAGTTTTTACAACCTCAATGGGGGTAAAATCGCAGACACACCAGGTTTTTCATCCTTGGACTATGAAGTATCAACAGCAGAAGACCTTAATCAGGCCTTTCCAGAGATTGCTAGTGTCAGTCGAGACTGCAAATTCCGCACTTGTACCCATACCCATGAGCCGTCTTGTGCTGTCAAGCCAGCAGTGGAAGAGGGCACCATTGCGTCCTTCCGTTTTGACAATTACCTGCAATTCCTCAGTGAGATTGAAAATCGCAGAGAAACCTACAAAAAAGTCAGCAAAAAAATTCCAAAATAAGGAGAAACCTATGTCTCAATACAAGATTGCTCCGTCAATTCTGGCAGCAGATTATGCCAACTTTGAACGTGAAATCAAACGCCTAGAAGCAACTGGGGCAGAATATGCCCATATCGATATCATGGATGGGCACTTTGTGCCACAAATCAGTTTTGGTGCAGGTGTGGTCGAAGCTCTTCGCCCTCATAGCAAGATGGTCTTTGACTGCCACTTGATGGTAGCTAATCCTGAGCATCATTTAGAAGACTTTGCGCGTGCGGGAGCGGATATCATCAGCATCCATGTGGAAGCAACACCCCATATTCATGGTGCCCTCCAAAAAATTCGTTCACTCGGTGTCAAGCCATCAGTTGTCATCAATCCTGGTACGCCTGTTGAAGCTATCAAGCACGTCCTTCATCTAGTTGACCAAGTTTTAGTCATGACGGTTAATCCAGGTTTTGGTGGGCAAGCCTTTCTGCCAGAAACCATGGATAAGGTTCGTGAGTTGGTTGCACTTCGTAAGGAAAAAGGCTTGAACTTTGAAATCGAAGTGGATGGCGGGATTGATGACCAAACTATTGCTCTGGCCAAAGAAGCTGGTGCGACTGTTTTTGTAGCAGGTTCCTATGTCTTTAAGGGAGATGTCAATGAGCGAGTACAAACTCTCAGAAAACAACTGGACTAGGGTTGCTGTTTTTGCTGGCGGAGACCGCGGTCATTACCGGACGGACTTTGATAGATTTGTCGGTGTGGATCGAGGTTCTCTCTGGGTCTTGGAAGAAGATTTGCCTCTTGCTCTAGCAGCCGGAGATTTTGATTCTGTGACGGAAGAAGAGCGACAGGTGATTCAAAAACATGCCCAGCATTTTGTTCAAGCCCGACCAGAAAAAGATGATACAGATCTGGAATTGGCTCTCTTAACCATCTTTGAGAAAAATTCTCAGGCTCAGGTCACTATTTTCGGTGCTTTGGGTGGCCGTATTGATCATATGCTGGCTAACGTCTTTCTACCTAGCAATCCCAAGTTGGCACCTTATATGCACCAGATAGAAATTGAAGATGGGCAAAACTTGATTGCCTATTGTCCAGAAGGGACCAGTCAGCTACAGCCTCGTTCAGACTACGACTATCTAGCCTTTATGCCGGTTCGGGATAGCCAGCTGACTATTCTCGGTGCTAAGTATGAGTTGACAGAGGAAAATTTTTTCTTTAAAAAAGTGTACGCTTCTAACGAATATATAGATAGGGAAGTTTCGGTGACTTGCCCAGATGGCTATGTGGTCGTGTTGCATAGCAAGGACAGGAGGTAGGATGGAAAGTTTACTTGTTCTATTATTGATTGCCAACCTAGCTGGAATCTTCCTGATTTGGCAAAGGCAGGATAAACAGGAAAAACATCTCAGCAAGAGCTTGGAGGATCAGGCAGATCACTTGTCAGACCAGTTGGATTACCGCTTTGAACAAGCCAGACAAGCCAGTCAGTTAGATCAAAAAGATTTGGAAGTGGCTGTCAGTGACCGTTTGCAAGAAGTGCGAATGGAATTGCACCAAGGTCTGACTCAAGTTCGTCAAGAAATGACAGATAATCTCCTTCAAACCAGAGATAAGACCGACCAACGTCTCCAAGCCTTGCAGGAATCAAATGAGCAACGTTTGGAACAAATGCGCCAGACAGTCGAGGAAAAGTTGGAAAAGACCTTGCAGACGCGCTTGCAGGCTTCCTTTGAGACAGTTTCCAAACAACTGGAGTCTGTCAATCGTGGCCTTGGAGAAATGCAGACAGTTGCCCGTGATGTCGGAGCCCTCAACAAGGTTCTCTCTGGAACCAAGACGCGAGGGATTCTGGGAGAATTGCAACTGGGGCAAATCATCGAAGATATCATGACACCTGCCCAGTACGAACGAGAATATGCAACGGTTGAAAACTCTAGTGAACGAGTGGAGTATGCCATCAAGTTGCCCGGACAGGGTGACCTGGAATATGTCTACTTACCGATTGACTCCAAGTTTCCACTGGCAGATTATTACCGCCTAGAAGAAGCCTATGAAGCGGGTGACAAGGACGAGATCGAACGCTGTCGTAAGTCACTCCTAGCCAGCGTCAAACGCTTTGCCAAGGATATCAAGAGCAAGTACATAGCACCGCCTCGGACTACCAATTTTGGAGTTTTGTTTGTTCCGACAGAAGGTCTCTACTCAGAAATCGTCCGAAATCCGGTCTTCTTTGATGACTTGAGACGGGAGGAGCAGATTATTGTCGCAGGTCCAAGTACCCTATCAGCTTTGCTCAACTCCCTATCGGTTGGCTTCAAGACTCTCAATATCCAAAAGAGTGCCGACCATATCAGTAAGACTCTTGCTAGTGTTAAGACCGAGTTTGGCAAGTTTGGTGGCATTCTGGTTAAGGCACAAAAACATCTCCAACATGCCTCTGGCAATATTGATGAACTATTAAACCGTCGCACTACAGCTATCGAGCGGACGCTCCGTCACATTGAGTTGTCAGAAGGTGAGCCTGCGCTTGATCTACTCCATTTCCAAGAAGATGAGGAAGAATATGAAGATTAGTCACATGAAAAAAGATGAGCTGTTTGAAGGCTTTTACCTAATCAAGTCAGTTGACCTGAGGCAAACTCGAGCTGGGAAAAACTACCTAGCCTTTACCTTCCAAGATGATAGTGGCGAGATTGAAGGGAAACTCTGGGATGCCCAACCTCATAACGTTGAGGCCTTTACCGCAGGTAAGGTTGTCCACATGAAAGGACGCCGAGAAGTTTATAACAACACCCCTCAAGTCAATCAAATTACTCTACGCCTGCCTCAACCTGGCGAACCCAATGACCCAGCTGATTTCAAGGTCAAGTCGCCAGTTGATGTCAAGGAAATCCGTGACTATATGTCGCAAATGATTTTTAAAATTGAAAATCCTGTTTGGCAACGGATTGTCCGAAAGCTCTACACCAAGTATGATAAGGAATTTTACTCCTATCCAGCTGCCAAGACTAATCACCATGCCTTTGAAACGGGTTTGGCTTATCATACGGCGACCATGGTGCGTTTGGCAGATGCTATTAGCGAAGTTTATCCTCAGCTCAATAAGAGCCTGCTCTATGCGGGGATTATGCTGCATGACTTGGCTAAGGTCATCGAGTTGACGGGACCAGACCAGACCGAGTACACAGTGCGAGGTAATCTTCTTGGACATATCGCTCTGATTGATAGCGAAATTACCAAGACAGTGATGGAACTCGGCATCGATGATACCAAGGAAGAAGTCGTTCTGCTTCGTCATGTCATCCTCAGTCACCACGGCTTACTTGAGTATGGAAGTCCAGTCCGTCCACGCATTATGGAAGCAGAGATTATCCATATGATTGACAATCTGGATGCAAGCATGATGATGATGTCAACAGCTCTTGCTTTGGTGGATAAGGGAGAGATGACCAATAAAATCTTCGCTATGGACAATCGTTCCTTCTATAAACCAGATTTAGATTAATAATTTAAGAAAAATGAGCATTTTTTAGGATAAGAATGTTCGTTTTTTTATGTGAATATGGTATAATAGATAAAATATCAAAATTAAATGAAATGGGAAATAGAAATGAAATTAAGAAGAAGTGATCGGATGGTTGTCATTTCCAACTATTTGATTAATAATCCTTATAAACTAACTAGTCTCAATACTTTTGCTGAAAAGTATGAATCTGCTAAATCATCCATCTCAGAAGATATCGTGATTATCAAACGCGCCTTTGAGGAAATCGAAATTGGCCATATCCAGACAGTAACTGGTGCTGGTGGTGGTGTCATTTTCACACCATCAATCTCAAGCCATGATGCCAAGGAAATGGTTGAGGACTTGCGTGCCAAGTTGTCAGAAAGTGACCGTATCTTACCAGGTGGCTATATCTACCTGTCTGATTTGCTTAGCACACCAGCTATCTTGAAAAATATTGGTCGCATTATTGCCAAGAGCTTTATGGACCAAAAAATTGACGCGGTTATGACAGTAGCGACTAAGGGTGTTCCACTTGCAAATGCAGTTGCCAATGTCCTCAATGTTCCTTTTGTCATTGTGCGCCGTGACCTGAAAATTACCGAAGGTTCAACTGTCAGCGTCAACTATGTATCCGGTTCAAGTGGTGACCGTATCGAGAAAATGTTCCTTTCAAAACGTAGTCTCAAGGCAGGCAGCCGTGTCTTGATTGTGGATGACTTCTTGAAAGGCGGAGGAACTGTCAACGGGATGATCAGTCTCTTGCGTGAGTTTGATTCAGAATTGGCAGGTGTAGCGGTCTTTGCGGACAATGCCCAAGAAGAACGTGAAAAGCAGTTTGACTACAAGTCACTCTTGAAGGTAACCAATATTGATGTCAAGAACCAAGCCATCGATGTTGAAGTTGGCAATATCTTTGACGAAGATAAATAAGAGATAGAACTAAAGGTTGGAACGATTGTCCCAGCCTTTCTTTGCAAATAGAATAGAAGGAAACTTATGAAAACACCATTTATCAATAAAGAAGACTTAGAAGCGATTGTTGCCGAGTTCCCGACTCCCTTTCACTTGTATGATGAGAAGGGAATTCGTGAGAAGGCAAGAGCCGTCAACCAAGCCTTTTCGTGGAACAAGGGCTTTAAGGAATATTTTGCAGTTAAGGCTACTCCAACACCAGCTATTTTAAAAATTCTCCAAGAGGAAGGTTGCGGTGTGGACTGCTCTAGTTATGTAGAGCTTTTGATGAGTCATAAACTGGATTTCCCTGGTTCTGAGATTATGTTCTCTTCAAACAACACGCCGGATAAGGAATATGCCTATGCGCGTGAATTGGGTGCGACCATTAACTTGGATGCCTTTGAAGATATTGAACATCTGGAGCGAGCAGCAGGCATTCCAGAAATCATCTCATGTCGTTACAATCCTGGAGGCGTTTTTGAGCTAGGAACAGACATTATGGATAATCCTGGAGAAGCCAAGTTTGGCATGACCAAGGACCAGCTCTTTGAAGCTTTTGCCATCTTGAAGGAAAAAGGAGCCAAGACTTTTGGGATTCACTCCTTCCTAGCGTCCAATACCGTGACCCATCTCTATTATCCAGAGTTGGCGCGTCAGCTCTTTGAATTGGCTGTTGAAATCAAGGAAAAGTTGGGCATTTCGCTAGACTTTATCAATCTTTCTGGCGGTATTGGTGTCAACTATCGTCCTGAGCAGGAGCCAAATGATATTGCCTTGATTGGTGAGGGAGTTCGTAAGGTGTATGAAGAGGTCCTTACGCCAGCAGGTCTTGGTCAGGTTAAGATTTTCACCGAATTGGGTCGTTTTATGTTAGCCCCTCACGGTGCTTTGGTCACAAGAGTTACCCATAAGAAGAAAACCTACCGTACCTATCTAGGCGTGGATGCATCAGCAGTCAACCTCATGCGTCCAGCTATGTACGGAGCCTACCATCATATTACTAACGTGACCCATCCAGATGGACCAGCTGAAGTGGTAGATGTGGTTGGTTCACTCTGTGAAAACAATGATAAATTTGCAGTGAATCGTGAACTGCCTCATACAGAAATCGGTGATTTGCTAGTGATTCATGATACAGGTGCACATGGATTCTCCATGGGTTACCAGTACAATGCCAAACTACGCTCGGCAGAAATCCTCTATACCGAAGAAGGAAAAGCCCGCCAAATCCGCCGTGCAGAGCGCCCTGAGGACTATTTTGCAACCTTGTATGGTTTTGATTTTGAAGAATAAAATGATAAGTAATTGAAAATGAAATTGAAAAACAGATTGCTTTCTAAAAAATAGGCAAAAATCTTGTTTTTCCTTCAAGTCGTGATATAATAAAACTATAAAACGTTTTCAAGGAAGGTAACGATATGTCTGAAGAAACAATTGATTATGGACAAGTGACAGGAATGGTGCATTCGACAGAAAGCTTTGGGTCAGTAGATGGGCCTGGTATTCGCTTTATTGTCTTTTTGCAGGGCTGTCACATGCGTTGCCAGTATTGCCACAACCCTGACACTTGGGCTATGGAGTCCAATAAATCACGTGAACGGACGGTAGATGATGTCTTGACAGAAGCCTTGCGCTACCGCGGTTTCTGGGGAAATAAGGGTGGGATTACAGTCAGTGGAGGAGAAGCCCTCTTGCAGATTGATTTCCTGATTGCCCTTTTTACCAAGGCCAAGGAACAAGGAATCCACTGTACCTTGGATACCTGTGCCCTTCCTTTCCGTAATAAACCACGTTACCTTGAGAAGTTTGACAAACTCATGGCTGTCACTGACTTGGTTCTCTTGGATATCAAGGAAATCAACGAAGAACAGCACAAAATTGTCACTAGCCAAACCAATAAAAATATCTTGGCCTGTGCCCAGTATCTATCAGATATTGGAAAACCTGTCTGGATTCGCCACGTGCTAGTTCCAGGTTTGACAGATAGAGATGATGACTTGATTGAACTTGGTAAGTTCGTCAAGACCCTCAAAAATGTGGATAAGTTTGAAATTCTACCATATCATACCATGGGAGAATTCAAATGGCGTGAACTGGGAATTCCATATTCCCTCGAAGGGGTCAAACCACCAACAGCAGACCGCGTCAAGAATGCTAAGAAACTCATGGATACTGAAAGTTATCAAGACTATTTGAAACGTGTACATGGATAAAAAAGAAGCCTGATGGAAACATCGGGCTTTTAAGTTTACACAAATATATATAATTAAATAAAACAAAATTTTATACTCTTCGAAAATCTCTTCAAACCACGTCAGTGTCGCCTTACCGTACTCAAGTACAGCTTGCGGCTAGCTTCCTAGTTTGCTCTTTGATTTTTATTGAGTATTAAATCTTTTTTACTCTCTAAATTCTGAAAAAAATCCGAAAAAGAATATGTAAGATATAGTTACTTTTAGAAATATTAAATAGAATAGGAGAACATCTATGGAACAAAGTATTACCATTAAAAATTTATGTAAGTCGTATGGCCAAACTCAAATTTTAAAAGATATTTCTTTTGAAGCAAAAGCAGGTAAAGTGACTGCTTTCCTGGGTCCAAATGGAGCTGGTAAAAGTTCAACCTTACGTATTTTATTAGGATTAGACAAAGCAACATCTGGTCTTACCAAAATTGGAGATCAAACTTATAAGGAATTAAAATTTCCTCTAAAGACTGTAGGAGCTTCATTTGACAGTGTAGGAGCTCCTGATGATCGGACTGTTTATCAACATTTGAAAATTGTTGCTGCTAGTAATGGGATATCCAGTCAGCGAATTGAACAAGTCTTGGATATGGTGGATATTAGTCATAAGAAAAAATCTAAAATTGGAAAATTATCATTAGGAGAAGGACAACGCTTGGGAATTGCAACAGCTCTATTAGGAAATCCTCAATATCTGATATTGGATGAACCGACTAATGGGTTGGATCCAAGAGGAATTCGGTGGTTTAGAGAGTTTATAAAAAAACAAGCTCAAGAAGGGAAGACCGTCTTACTGTCATCTCATATATTATCGGAAGTGGAAGCAGTAACAGATGATGTAGTTATCATAAATAAAGGAAAAGTTCTTATAAAAGGGACTTTACAAGAAGTGATGAAAAATCTTTCTTCACTAGAGGAAGTCTTCTTTAGTTTAACAGAGGGAGGGAAGTGACATGGCACTTATTTACTCTCTTCATTCTGAAATATTGAAATTACTTTATAATAGAGCTACTCATGTTGTACTATTCTTGATACTGGTATTTCAAACGTTTTTAGCAAATATTGGTGCTTCTCAAATTGTTTCAGTTGGTATCCATGCTACACCAGAGACAAATCCAGATTTAGCAGAGGCCTTACCTCCTATTGAATTTTTAGGTTTTGATGTCACTTTATTTGGTGTTTTTATTATGATTATCCTAGGCTCAATTTACGGAGCCGAGGAATATAAATGCTCTGCTATTCGTACAAGTCTCCTCTCTATTACAAATCGAAGTACTTTCCTAGTTTCAAAAACATTAGTTTGGCTTATATTTTCTTTTTTCATTTCCTTTCTATCAATATTCCTTACGATTAACATGACACATTATGTTTTAGGACAAGATGGCTTATTGCTTTTTTTACTAAATGGAACAGTTTGGTTCTATATATTTTTAGCCAGTATAGCTTGGACTTTGTTGGGACTGCTGGCCTATATTATGGCTTTGACATTTAAAACAGCCATTGTTCCTCTATTATTTTTGCTTCCTCAAGTCTACAATTTAGGAACATTCTTAGCAAACTATATATCGGTTGCAAAATTTCTTCCAGTTGCATTGGGGCAAGGATTGATTGCTACATCTCCTCAAATTTTAGAATATAATAGTTTACAAAATATTTTACTTTTACTTTGTTGGAACTTCTCATTCTTGGCTTTAGCAATCTACCGCTTACTTAAGTCAGATATTGGAGGAGGTGAATAAGTTGAAAGAGCAACTTAAAAGTGAGTATCTCAAGTTTATTATGAATCCGTGGCACTGGTTGATTATAGGTGCTCTATTACTGTGTGTTCCAGCGTTAGTTATTTTTTTAAATAATAAGCCAGACCAGTTGACCCTACAGTTTGTTTTGGAACAGCTACTGCAAAGTCTCTATTTAGGACAGGCGGGTTTCATTAGTCTAGCTGTTCTATTTATAGGTCAAGAATTTACAGGTTCTAGCCTTCGTACCAGTTTTCTTACATGTCCAAATCGTTTGATATTTATAATCTGTAAACTAGCTATTGTATTATGTATGGAAATTGTATTATTGGTTGCTGTAATATCATTATGCATACTAATCGCGCAAGGATACTACAATATCAATCTTTTGAGTAATATTAAACATGTTCTAACAATTCTATTTCCAGCTTGTATTTCTATTCTAACCTTCTCTCTTTTAAGTGGTATTTTTGTATTTATTTCCCAGTCTTTTATCTTAATTTTGGGAATAAGTTTATCCCTTTTATTGGGGTTGGGACAAATGTTATTACAATTCAGTTCTTTTTTTAGAAATTTACCATTACTGGCTAGTATGAATTGTTTTTATACCTATCCATTGTCTCTTTATTATCCAGTGTGGCAAGGCTTAGGGATACAAATAGTTTGGTTATTAATTGTTTTTCTATTTGCTACATTGATACTTATAGGAAAAAATGTACGCTAAAGACAGGGGATATCCTGTCTTTTTCTCAGTTAGTGCTATAATATATTCAGGAGGGTGAGTTATGGCTTATAAAATTTTGGTTGTAGATGATGATCTTGCTATTCTTCGCCTAATAAAAAAAGTACTAGAATATGAAAAATATGAAGTAGTCATACGAAATAAGATAGAAGAGATTGATCTTTGTGATTTTACAGGCTTTGACTTGATTCTATTAGATATTATGATGCCTGTTAGTGGTTTAGAAATCTGTCAGATGATTCGCGAGCAGATAACTGTTCCTATCTGTTTTATAACTGCCAAGGATATGGATGAAGACTTAGTAGCTGGAATCAATGCAGGTGCTGATGATTATATTATGAAGCCCTTTAGTATGCAAGAACTTTTAGCACGTGTTAAAATGCACTTGCGTCGTGAAGAACGGACTAAAGGAAATGTTCATCAAATAAAGATTGGGAAGCTTATACTATATACGGATAGTAAGGAACTATTTGTAAACGATGATAAGATTGCCTTGACAAGGAGGGAATTTGATATAGTGAATCTTTTAGCAAGCACCCCAAGTAGAATATACTCTATAGAGGAAATTTATAATTATCTATATCCACAAAGTTCCGAAGCTCTTTTACGTTCGGTTTCAGAGTATATTTATCAAATTCGTCAAAAGCTGAAACCTTATCAATTAAATCCAATTAAAACCTTGTATGGTGGAGGATATCAATGGGTAGAATCAAAAGTTTTAGACAATTAATTCGAGAAACCTGTTGGAGAATTATTTGGCAGTTTAGTCTTGGCTTACTAATGGCCTATCTTATTCCCTTAGCTTCAGTATCTATACAAATAAATGAAGATGGGAAACCTTTAAACAATAGTGGTGTTCTATCAATCTTTTTTAATGTGTCATCATGGATATATATTTGTGTTTTATTGATTATTCTAATAAGTTATCACATTGGAAAATTGTTGAAAAAACTGAGTTATGAAATGACTTTGATTTATGAAAATAGTATGTGGTTGGAGAAGGAATGTACAGAAAGTTTAACGGTTAAAGAATTTCGCGAGACAGGAAATCGGATTATTGTGATGCAAGATAGAATTCGACAATTAATAGTTGATGAGAAACAGCAGAAGGAAGATTTAATGTTTCAGGTTTCAGCAGCTTCTCATGATTTAAAAACTCCCTTAACCATTATTAGGGGAAATGTGGAATTTTTGCAGACGATAACTGAAAACGACCAATCTCAAGAATGCTTAGCAGATATAGAAAGAGCTAGTCAACAGTTACTAGATTATTTCAATCAATTGATTCACTATTCTAAAACCTATTATGATGATGAGACAGGTTGGACGGAGTATTCCTCTTCAGATTTTATCAATGAATTAGAGAAAGAAGTCTCTTTTTTGATAAAAAATCAGATGAAGTTTTCTTTTGAACAAAATGTGAAAGGAACTGAAAACTATTATATAAATCCATCTCTTCTGATTCGTGCCATACAAAATATTTTAACAAATGCTTTGGAATACGCCGATAAACAGAATCCTAAAATTAACATTAGGGTAGAGCAAGAGGAGAAAGAATTGAAAATAGGCATATGGAATAATGGCTCGGAATTTCCAGATGAAGTTTTAAATAATTTTGGAAAGCTCTTTTATCGTATGGATAAAGCTAGATCGTATAAAGAGCAACATTATGGTATTGGACTGAGTTTTGTATGTAGAGTTGCAAAACTACACAAAGGCCGAGTTGAGCTTAGAAATAGAGACGCGGGAGCAGAAGTTTTAATAACTGTGAATTGTATTAAATCATAGTGATTTACTTGTTAATTTATGATTGAATAGTTTTTTATATGTGAGCTTTTAAACTATTTAACGTTTTCGATTAGTATAAGATGTAACGGTAGATAATAAAAACGAATGATGATATCTAGTTGATGAAAACTATTTATCATTCATTCGTTTTTTAATTATTGGATAATTTACGTAGCTTTATCTCGAACGTTGTTTTCCAGCGTTGCGATTTTTGTGTTTTTTCTTGCTTGTGATAGCAGTTGGTTGTTCAGGGGTAACGTCTTTTCGTCCACTTGGTGTAGAGAAAGTACTTGCTTTTGGTGGGTTCTTTGCCAGTTCTTCACGGACTTTTTTGCGAAGTTTTGGACGAACGATATAGTTGACGATAAACTGTTGGAGAATCATCATGAAACCACCGACAACCCAGTAAAGTGTGACACTGGCTGGTGAAATGAGGGAGAAGACAACAATCGTGATTGGGCTCACGTAAGCCATTTTCTTGATTTGTTCTCTTTGCGTTTCGTCTTCTACTCCGTGAAGTGAAAGGAGCGATTGAAGATAGTAAAGGACACCTGCGCAGGCAACCAAAATCATACTTGGAGAACCTAGAGGAATGCCTAGGTAGCTTGCTTGAGCAACCCCTTCAGTATGTTGGGCAGCAAAGTAGATAGCTGAGAAGAAAGGCATTTGAAGGAGGATAGGGAAACATCCTACACCACCAAACATGCTGATGCCGTGTTCTTTTTGAGCGGCAAAGAGAGCTTGTTGGGCTTCGAGTTTTTCTTCTTGAGTAGTCGCTTCCTTGAGACGTGTTTGGTGTGGCTCAAGGACGTGCTTGAGGGCGTTCATCTTTTCAGAGTGAAGCGTTGCCTTCCATGATTGGTAGATACCAAGTGGCAAGATAATCAAGCGCACGATAATGGTTACGATGATGATAGCGACACCGAAGCCAAGACCTTGATCAGTAGCGAAGTACTTGATAGCTTCAGCCATAGGCGCTCCGATAGTATTCCAAATAAATCCTATTGGCTTTCCTGTGGCTTTATCGACGCTAACACAGCCAGTCAAGACAAGCAACATAGACACTCCCATAGCTGAGAGTGCAAAACGTTTAATAGATTTCACTGTTTTTATTCCTTCTTTAAAAATTATACCTTTCTATTCTACTGTTTTTTTACAAAATATACAATAGTTCTAGAGACCTAATTTGCGATTTTAAAGTCAGGGTAGGGAGGAAAGTTGCTTAGTTTGACATCTAAGTAGCTGACTTTTGAAAAAGGTGTGGGTCCTTTTCGGATTTCTTGGATAAATTTTGCCATGATAGTTGATGAGTCTGCTTGGGCTAAAATTTCGACTGTGCCATCGTCGTTATTCCATACCCGACCTGTGATGCCACCAATTTCAAGTGCCAAGCTGTAAACACCCCAACGAAAGCCGACTCCCTGCACCCTACCTTGGGCAATCATTCTAACCTTTTGCATACCAAACCCCTTTGATTGTGTTATAATATTTCTATGACTATTATAACCTCAAAAGCCAATTCTGTGGTAAAAAATGCCAAGAAATTACACCAAAAAAAATACCGCAAGTCTGCTTATTTGATTGAAGGCTGGCACTTGTTTGAAGAAGCTGTTCAAGCTGGAGTGACGATTGAGAAAATCTTTGCCCTAGAAAGTTATCGAGAACAGTTAGTTGCTTTTCCGCAAATTGTCTGGGTGTCAGAGGAGATTTTGCGGGATTTGGCAGATACGCAAACACCTCAAGGCATTGTCGCAGTTATTCAAAAAGAAGAAGTGGGACCGCCTGATTTTAGTCAGGGTAAGTTTCTATTTTTAGAAGATGTCCAAGATCCTGGTAATGTAGGTACCATGATTCGGACTGCGGACGCGGCAGGTTTGACAGGGGTCATTGTTTCAGACAAGTCAGCGGATATTTACAGTCTCAAGACTCTGCGTTCCATGCAAGGAAGCCATTTTCATTTGCCCATCTATCGTATGCCTGTTGCTACCTTTATAGAAGAGGCAAAGAAGAGCAATTTGCCCATTCTGGCAACGACCTTATCGAGAGATTCCAAGGATTATCGTGAGCTTTCTCCCCTAGAAAATTTTGCTTTAGTCATGGGAAATGAAGGGCAAGGGATTAGTCCTATCATGGCTGAAAGTGCCAATCAGCTGGTTCATATTGGTATGAAAGGTAGGGCGGAGAGTCTCAATGTGGCAGTTGCCGCAGGCATTTTGATGTTTTATTTCAGCTAATTTAAAAAAACTTTGTTATAATCAAGATATAGTTATAGAAAAAGGAGAATCAGAATGAATCAAACAATTATTCAAGAACGTTCAGGTCTCAATCAATTTTACGCTAAGGTTTATGCCTTTGTAGGGATTGGAATTGGACTATCAGCTCTGGTGTCAGCTTTGATGTTGACAGTCTTTCAGGCTCAATTGACTTACTTTTTAATGCATGGCCGTCTCTGGTTGATGGTTGCAACTTTTGCAGAACTTGCTCTGGTATTTGTTGCAAGTAGCATGGCTGCAAAAAATAGCCCAGCAGCTCTGCCAGTATTTCTAGTATACTCCCTACTGAATGGCTTCACCCTTAGCTTTGTCGTAGCCTTCTATACACCGGGAACAGTTTTGTCAGCCTTTGTATCCAGCGCTCTTCTCTTCTTTGTCATGGCGGCAATCGGGATTTTCACCAAGAAGGATTTGAGTGGAATGGGACGAGCTTTGATGGCGGCGCTTGTTGGTCTCATCATTGCCATGGTTGTGAATCTATTTTTAGCCAATAGCTTCTTTGACTACATGATTAGTATTGCCATGGTCTTGGTTTTCTCTGGTTTGATTGCTTGGGATAATCAAAAGATTCGCTATGTTTATGAGCAGTCACGAGGACAAGTAGCGACAGGTTGGATCATCTCAATGGCACTCAGTATCTATCTTGATTTTATCAATCTTTTCCTCAGTATTCTACGTATCTTTGGTCGCAATGACTAAAGGTCCATGAAATCAGTGTTCGAAGGAGCACTGATTTTTTTAAATTTTCTCTTTTCTTTTCTTGGAAATAGGTGTATAATGCTTTTAATTAATTTTTGAGGAGTAGCCTATGAAGAAAAGTTTTATCCATCAACAAGAAGAAATTTCCTTTGTCAAAAACACTTTTACCCAGTATTTGAAAGATAAGCTAGAAGTTGTCGAAGTTCAAGGTCCTATCTTGAGCAAGGTCGGTGACGGGATGCAGGATAACCTGTCTGGTGTGGAAAATCCAGTATCTGTCAAGGTTTTGCAGATTCCTGATGAAACCTATGAAGTGGTGCATTCACTTGCCAAATGGAAACGCCATACTTTGGCTCGTTTTGGTTTCGGTGAGGGTGAAGGTCTCTTCGTCCACATGAAGGCCCTTCGTCCAGACGAAGATTCGTTGGATGCGACCCACTCTGTTTATGTTGACCAGTGGGACTGGGAAAAAGTCATTCCAAATGGTAAACGTAACATCGCTTATCTAAAAGAAACAGTTGAAAAGATTTACAAGGCTATTCGATTGACTGAGCTAGCAGTAGAAGCTCGCTATGACATCGAGTCTGTCTTGCCAAAACAAATCACTTTCATCCATACAGAAGAGTTGGTAGAACGCTACCCAGACTTGACACCGAAAGAACGTGAAAATGCTATCTGTAAAGAATTTGGAGCAGTCTTCTTGATCGGTATCGGTGGTGAATTACCAGACGGTAAACCGCACGATGGACGTGCACCAGACTATGATGACTGGACAAGCGAATCTGAAAATGGCTACAAGGGTCTAAATGGTGATATTCTTGTCTGGAATGAATCTCTAGGTGGAGCCTTTGAGTTGTCTTCTATGGGAATCCGTGTAGATGAAGAAACGCTTCGCCGTCAGGTTGCCATCACAGGTGATGAAGACCGCTTGGAATTGGAATGGCACAAGGCTTTGTTGAATGGCCTATTCCCATTGACAATCGGTGGAGGAATTGGACAATCTCGGATGGCCATGTTCCTACTTCGCAAGAAACATATTGGGGAAGTGCAAACAAGTGTTTGGCCTCAAGAAGTCCGCGATACTTACGAAAATATTTTGTAGAGAATCGAACCGCAAGGTTCGGTTTTCTTTCTCTTTTTGCCCATAATTTGGTATAATAAACGGTATGAAAATCGTATCAGGAATCTATGGGGGACGTCCCCTCAAGACACTAGAAGGCAAGACGACAAGACCTACTTCGGATAAGGTTAGGGGAGCCATTTTTAACATGATTGGTCCCTACTTTGAAGGGGGACGAGTCTTGGACCTTTATGCAGGTAGTGGTGGTTTATCTATCGAGGCAGTCTCGCGTGGCATGTCCAGCGCTGTTTTGGTGGAACGAGAACGTAAGGCCCAGGCTATCGTGGCTGAAAATATTCAGATGACCAAGGAAGTTGGAAAATTTGAGCTCCTCAAGATGGATGCAGAAAGGGCATTGGAACAGGTATCTGGGGAATTTGACCTCATTTTCTTAGACCCTCCTTATGCCAAGGAACAAATCGTAGCAGATATTGAAAAAATGGATGAGAAAGAGCTTTTTTCTGAAGATGTCATGGTCGTGTGTGAGACGGATAAGGCCGTCGAACTTCCAGAAGAAATTGCCTGCCTGGGTATCTGGAAGGAAAAAATTTATGGAATTAGTAAGGTGACAGTATATGTCAGATAAGATTGGCTTATTCACAGGCTCATTTGATCCGATGACAAATGGGCATCTGGATATGATTGAACGGGCGAGCAGACTTTTTGATAAGCTCTATGTCGGTATTTTTTTTAATCCCCACAAACAAGGATTTTTCCCTCTTGAAAATCGTAAACGGGGGTTAGAAAAGGCTGTGAAACATTTGGGAAATGTTAAAGTTGTGTCTTCTCATGATGAATTGGTAGTTGATGTCGCAAAAAGACTGGGGGCTACTTGCCTAGTGCGTGGTTTGAGAAATGCAGCGGATTTGCAATATGAAGCCAGTTTTGATTACTACAACCATCAGCTGTCTCCTGATATAGAGACCATTTATTTACATAGCCGACCTGAACATCTCTATCTCAGTTCATCCGGTATTAGAGAGCTATTGAAGTTTGGTCAGGATGTTGCCTGCTATGTTCCTGAGAGTATTTTGGAGGAAATAAGAAATGAAAAAAAAGATTAGATGGCCCTTATATGTCATTGCGGCCTTAATTGTGACTTTCTTGGCATTTGTAGTGCCCTTGCCCTACTATATAGAGGTTCCAGGTGGTTCGGAAGATATTCGCCAAGTCCTTAAAGTCAATGACACAGAAGATAAGGAAGCTGGTGCCTATCAATTCGTTACGGTTGGTGTCCAGCACGCTACTTTAGCCCATATGATTTATGCTTGGTTGACGCCTTTTACAGATATTCGTAGTGCCCAAGAGACTACAGGTGGTTCTTCCGATGTTGAATTTATGCGGATCAATCAATTCTACATGCAAACATCGCAAAATATGGCTAAGTATCAAGGGCTAAAAACAGCTGGTAAGGATATTGAACTAAAATATCTTGGGGTTTATGTTTTGACTGTGACGGATAATTCGACCTTTAAAGGGATTCTCAACATCTCTGATACGGTCACAGCAGTCAATGATCAGACATTCGACAGTTCCAAAGACTTGATTGATTACGTCAATTCTCAAAAACTAGGGGACTCCGTCAAGGTCACCTATGAAGAGGATGGGCAAACCAAGTCTGCAGAAGGTAAGATTATTACCTTGGAAAATGGCAAAAATGGAATTGGAATTGGCTTGATTGACCGTACAGAAGTGACCAGTGATGTCCCAATTCGCTTTTCAACAGCCGGTATCGGCGGACCAAGTGCTGGTCTCATGTTTAGTCTGGCCATCTATACCCAGATATCTGACCCTGGCCTTCGAAATGGCCGTATCGTTGCCGGTACAGGAACCATTGACCGCGATGGGAATGTGGGGGACATTGGAGGTATTGATAAGAAAGTTGTAGCTTCGGCTAGAGAAGGTGCTGCTATTTTCTTTGCTCCAGATAACCCTGTTAGCGAAGAAGAACAAAAAGCGCATCCGGATGCGAAAAACAACT
>CAURCY010000023.1:0-19012 GCA_963523355.1 uncultured Streptococcus sp. | reverse complement strand
CGATGACACTCATCCGTCTGCGTTCAAAATCAAAGGGCAATTCATCTATTTTTTGAAAAGTTTGAGCCAGATTTTGCAAGAGGGCGTGTTCTTTTGCTTCCTTTTCAGTCCGTTTGATGATGGCTCTGTCCATCAAATTTTTCAAGCCCGTTTGAAAATAAGAATTGAGATAAGCTCGTCTCAAGACGGTCAAATCCAAGCGTCCGTGGATGTCCAAGGGATATTCTAGAACGATTTCATCTTGGGTTAGAGTTCCTGTCTTATCTGTACACAAGATATCAATCGCCCCTAAGTCCTGTATGGCATTGAGTTTCTTGATAACCACTTTTTCCTTGGCCATGATAATGGAGCCTTTTGCTAGACTGGCCGTGATAATCATAGGAAGCATCTCAGGTGTCAATCCAACACCAACACTCAAAGCAAATACGCCAGCTTCCAGCCAGTCTCCATCTGTTAAACCATTGGACAAGAAAACGATGGGCACCATGACCAACATCAAACGAATCAAGAGCCAAGAGATACTATTCATCTCCCGCTCAAACGAAGTAGGCTCATCATAGGTGTTCAAAGTCTGCTCAATGGCCCCCATCATGGTATCATCACCAACTGCTAAAACCACGGCCTTGGCACTACCAGACAAGACATTGGTTCCCATAAAGGCGAGCGCTTCTGCTTCTAGCAGACTATCAGATTGTTGAACTGTTGCCTTGGTCAAGGCCAATTTTTCAACCGATTCACTTTCACCTGTCAAGCCCGACTGTTGTACAAAGAAATCGCGCGACTCAAATAAAAGAAGATCTGCTGGAATCATGTCTCCAGCGCTTAATTTAACCACGTCACCCACTACCAAATCATCGATAGGTACTTCTTGGATTTCTCCTTGACGAATGACAGTCGCTGTGTTGACAATCATTTTTGATAGATTGGTCGCAGCCTTATCACTACGGAGTTCTTGGACAAAGCGTATGCCACCAGAAATGAGGACGAGGACAACGATGATAATAGAAGTCGTCGGATCCTCTTGACCTGGTTTTGCCAACCAGACATTGGTCACCAAGGAAATCACGGCGATGACCAGTAAGATGATCGTAAAAGGATTGATAATGGATTCGTAAATCTTTTTGAGGATACTGTCTTCTTGACCCTTTGTGATGGTATTTTCGCCATATAGGTCACGATTTTTCTCCACCTGCTCCTCAGTCAAGCCTGTTAGACTTGTCTTATAAAAAGATAGAGTTTCGTTTAAAGATGTGTGAATAGCTGTTGCTAATCTTTCTTTTGTAGTTTTCATTGGTTTCTCCTATCTGTATGAATGATGTGTTTCATACACAGAGACCAATCACTTTATAAGGGCAGAACGACACAAATCAGCGATTGGCTGTGTATGTGCGGTTCTGGATGATCGTCAATTTGCATCGTTTGTCTCCTTTTCTTGTTCTAAAACAGTAGAAAATCCCACCATAAAATGGCAGGATTAAAAAACTAATTATCTGTTTTTCGTTCAAGCTTTAACTCCATAGGGCAATGTAATGAGCTTAGTCTTGGCCTTCGCGACCAGGACTGTTGACCAACGAGTAGTGTCTCCACTGCTTTGCGGTAGTCATCCGTATCCCTATGGTAGCCTCACCTACCGTTTTCGTCTTTCAGTATAAACCTTTAAAATTTAAAAGTCAATCATTTGAGTTGTTTGACTCTTAAATAACTATCAACTCTTTTGGAGCCAGGGTCAATAATTCACAACCGGTCTCTGTAATCAGGATATCATCCTCAATACGAACGCCATATTTGCCTTCGATGTAGATACCTGGTTCATCGGTTAAGGCCATACCTGCCTTAATAGTTTCTGTAGAAGTCTGGCTAAAGTAAGGTTCCTCATGAATATCCAGCCCAATACCGTGTCCGATACCGTGAGTAAAGTAGTCTCCATAACCTGCCTCAATGATAATATCACGAGGGATTTTGTCAAAGTCACGGAAACCTAAGCCAGCCTTAGCCTGGTCAATCAAGGCTTGGTTGGCTTTCAAAACCGTATTGTAAATCTCTGCCTGCTCGTCGCTAACATGTCCTAGATAGATAGTCCGTGTCATATCACTGACATAGTGGTCATAGAGGCAGCCGAAATCCATGGTAATAGCTTCTCCTAGCTCAACTGGTTTGTGCATTGGATGGGCATGGGGTTTAGAAGAATTGATACCGCTAGCTAGAATGGTGTCAAAAGACAAGCCAGATGCTCCCAACTCACGCATGCGGAAGTCAAGGAAGTTGGCAATCTCAATCTCAGTCTTTCCTGGCTTAATAAAGTCAAGTGCATCGCGGAAAGCTTGGTCTGAGATAGAACAAGCCTTGCGAATAGCTGCAATCTCTGCCTCGTCCTTAATCATTCGAAGACCTTCGACAAACTGAGTTTGTGGAAGCAAGTCAATTCCTTCAAAGGCTGCCTGCATACGGTGGTAATAAGATACTGAAATCTCATCCTCAAAACCGATTCGAGACAAGCCCATATCCTTAACAATGCCTGCAATGACAGCCAATTCATCACGATCAGCCACAATCTCAAACCCACTGGTTTCTTGCTTAGCTGCAATGATATAGCGAGAATCCGTCACCAAGACCTGACGGTCACGACTGATAAAAACTGTTCCATTTGAACCCCAAAAACCAGTCAAATAATAGACGTTTTTAAGGTTGTTGATGATGATACCATCTAGTTCTTTTTCTTGCATTTTAGCTAGAAATGCTTGTACGCGTTTATTCATGATGTAACTTTCCTTTCAAATAGTGTCCTGTGTAGCTGGCTTCGTTGCCCGCTACTTCTTCTGGAGTTCCTGTTGCGATGATGGTTCCACCACCGACACCGCCCTCAGGTCCCAAGTCAATAATATGGTCTGCCGTCTTAATAACATCCAGATTGTGCTCAATAACGAGGACTGTATTGCCATCGTCTACAAAGCGAGCTAAAACCTTAAGCAAGCGAGCGATATCCTCGGTATGAAGACCTGTCGTCGGCTCATCCAGAATGTAGAAAGATTTTCCTGTCGATCGTTTGTGGAGTTCACTAGCCAGCTTCATACGCTGGGCTTCTCCCCCAGAAAGGGTGGTAGCTGGTTGCCCTAGCGTCACATAGCCTAGCCCCACATCCTTGATGGTCTGAAGTTTCCTTTGAATTTTCGGAATATGTTGGAAGAATTCCACCGCATCGTTGACCGTCATGTCCAAGACCTGCGAGATATTTTTTTCCTTGTAATGAACTTCTAGGGTCTCACTGTTGTAGCGGGTTCCGTGGCAAACTTCACAAGCCACGTAAACATCTGGCAAGAAGTGCATCTCAATCTTGATAATCCCGTCACCTGAGCAGGCTTCACAACGACCACCCTTGACATTGAAACTGAAACGACCCTTCTTGTAGCCTCGAATCTTGGCTTCGTTTGTCTGGGCAAAAAGGTCACGTATATCGTCAAAAACTCCCGTATAGGTAGCCGGGTTAGACCTTGGCGTTCGTCCAATCGGGCTCTGGTCAATGTCAATCAAACGATCAACATGCTCAATCCCTGTAATAGTCTTAAATTTACCAGGTTTGTCTGAATTACGGTTGAGCTTCTGGGCAATAGCTTTTTTGAGAATGCTGTTGATTAAGGTTGATTTCCCTGAGCCCGACACACCTGTCACTGCGATAAATTTTCCTAGTGGGAAGCGAGCTGTGACATTTTGCAGGTTGTTCTCACGCGCTCCTGTCACTTCGATAAAACGACCATTTCCTACACGGCGCTCGTCTGGTACTGGAATGGCACGTTTTCCTGACAAGTACTGGCCTGTGATAGACTTACTGTTGCGAGCCACCTGCTTGGGCGTACCTGCAGCGACAATCTCTCCACCAAAAACACCGGCACCGGGACCAACGTCAATCAGATAATCCGCCTCACGCATAGTATCTTCGTCATGTTCCACTACTATAAGAGTATTACCCAAATCACGCATCTTTTTGAGACTAGCAATCAGACGGTCATTGTCCCTCTGGTGAAGACCGATTGACGGCTCGTCTAGAATATAAAGGACACCTGAGAGGTTGGAACCAATCTGGGTTGCCAAGCGAATACGCTGACTTTCCCCACCTGAAAGGGTTCCTGCTGAACGAGACAGAGTCAGATAGTTAAGACCCACGTTATTAAGGAAGGTCAAACGGTCCTTGATTTCCTTGAGAATGGGACGAGCAATGATGGCTTCATTTTCAGACAAGGTTAACTGGCTCACCAAGTCCAAGTGGTCAGCGATAGATAGGTCTGAAATTTCTCCGATATGTGGCCCTTGCTCGCCACCCACGCGAACAGACAAAGCCTGGTCATTGAGACGGTAACCATGACAAGTTCCGCAGGTCAGCTCATTCATGTAGAGGCGCATCTGGGTGCGGGTGTAGTCACTATTAGTTTCATGGTAGCGACGTTTGATATTATTAACAACTCCCTCAAAAGGAATGTCGATATCGCGCACGCCACCAAATTCATTCTCATAGTGGAAATGGAATTCCTTACCATCTGAGCCGTAGAGAATCAAGTTCTTATCTTCTTCTGACAAGTCCTCAAAAGGCTTATCCATATCCACTCCAAAGGCTGTCATAGCCTGCTCTAGCATGTTTGGATAGTAGTTGGATGAGATAGGATTCCAAGGAGCCAAGGCTCCCTCACGTAAGGTTTTGCTGGCATCTGGCACTACCAAATCAGTATCCACCTCCAGCTTGATGCCCAAGCCATCACACTCACTACAAGAACCAAAAGGAGCATTGAATGAGAAGAGACGTGGCTCTAACTCTGGAACAGTAAAGCCACAAACTGGGCAGGCATAATGCTCAGAGAAGAGCAACTCAGAGTCGTCCATAGTGTCGATAATGACATAACCTTCTGCAATACGAAGGGCAGCCTCAATGGAATCAAAGAGACGACTACGGATACCCTCCTTGATAACAATACGGTCAACCACGACATCAATATTGTGTTGCTTGCTCTTGGACAACTCTGGCACTTCGGTCACATCATAGACTTCCCCATCCACACGGACACGAACATAACCGTCTTTCTGAACCTTCTCGATAACACTCTTATGTTGGCCTTTTTTCTTGCGGATGACAGGAGCTAAGATTTGCAGACGCTGGCGTTCAGGCAACTCCAAAACCTTATCAACGATTTGCTCCACAGAAGAAGCCTTGATAGCTCCATGCCCGTTGATACAGTAAGGCGTCCCCACACGCGCGTAGAGGAGACGCAGATAGTCATTGATTTCAGTCGTTGTTCCCACCGTCGAGCGAGGATTTTTACTAGTCGTTTTCTGGTCGATGGAAATAGCTGGGCTGAGACCATCAATAGCATCTACGTCAGGCTTCTCCATATTCCCCAAGAATTGACGAGCGTAGGCTGACAAACTCTCCACATAGCGACGTTGTCCCTCCGCATAGAGGGTGTCAAAGGCCAGACTGGATTTCCCTGAACCTGACAAGCCGGTCACAACAACCAGCTTGTCTCGTGGAATCTCCACATCAATATTTTTTAAATTATGGGCACGCGCCCCATGAATGACAATTTTATCTTGCATTTTTGTTCTTTCTAGTCCATTATTGCTTACCATTATACCAAAAAAAGTGAGATTCTATTACCCAAAAGGCCGATTTTGTAGTATAATAGTACGGTGTGAAAAAATCTGAAAAATGAGAAAGGATAAGGGATATGAAACAAGTTTTTCTCTCTACAACAACTGAATTTAAAGAGATCGATACGCTTGAACCGGGTACTTGGATCAATCTCGTCAATCCGACTCAAAATGAATCACTCGAAATCGCTAACGCCTTCGATATTGATATTGCCGACCTTCGAGCACCGCTCGATGCGGAAGAAATGTCTCGTATTACCATTGAAGACGAGTATACCCTGATTATCGTAGACGTGCCGGTCACAGAAGAAAGAAATAACCGCACCTACTACGTAACCATCCCGCTTGGTATTATCATCACCGAGGAAACCATTATCACTACTTGTTTGGAACCATTACCAGTCCTCGATGTCTTTATCAACCGTCGCTTGCGTAATTTCTACACCTTCATGCGTTCGCGTTTCATCTTCCAGATTCTTTATCGCAATGCAGAGCTTTACCTAACAGCCCTTCGTTCAATTGACCGTAAGAGTGAACAAATCGAAAGTCAACTGCATCAATCAACTCGTAATGAAGAATTGATTGAGCTCATGGAATTGGAAAAAACCATCGTCTATTTCAAGGCCTCCCTCAAAACAAATGAGCGTGTGATTAAGAAATTGACCAGCTCAACCAGCAATATCAAGAAATACCTTGAGGACGAAGACCTGCTTGAAGATACCCTGATTGAAACCCAACAGGCCATCGAGATGGCAGACATTTATGGAAACGTCTTGCATTCTATGACAGAGACCTTCGCCTCTATCATTTCCAACAACCAGAACAACATCATGAAAACCTTGGCCCTTGTGACCATCGTCATGTCCATCCCAACCATGGTCTTTTCTGCCTACGGGATGAACTTTAAGGATAATGAAATCCCCCTAAACGGTGAGCCTAATGCTTTCTGGTTAATCGTCTTTATCGCCTTTGCTATGAGTGTCTCGCTCACTCTCTATCTCATCCATAAAAAATGGTTCTAAGAGGAGTTCCTATGTCTCAGATTGATCTACAAAAATTAACCAAGAAAAACCAAGAGTTTATCCACATTGCTACCCAACAATTCATCAAAGATGGGAAAACAGACGCTGAAATCAAGGCTATTTTTGAGGAAGTTATTCCCCAAATCCTTGAAGAGCAAGCCAAGGGCACAACTGCTCGTTCCCTCTATGGCGCACCAACCCACTGGGCTCATAGTTTTACTGTCAAGGAACAATATGAAAAAGAGCATCCAAAGGAAAATGATGATCCAAAACTCATGATTATGGATTCAGCTCTTTTCATCACTAGCCTCTTTGCCCTCGTCAGCGCCCTCACAACTTTCTTTGCGACAGATCAAGCTTTCGGCTATGGATTTGTCACCCTCCTATTAGTTGGACTGGTTGGTGGATTTGCCTTCTACTTGATGTACTACTTTGTTTACCAATACTATGGACCAGATATGGACCGCAGTCAACGTCCACCTTTCTGGAAATCTGTACTAGTTATCCTAGCTTCTATGTTCCTTTGGTTGCTTGTCTTCTTTGCAACAAGCTTCCTACCAGCTAGCCTTAACCCAGTACTTGCTCCAGTGCCACTGGCTATTATCGGAGCAGCCCTCCTAGCCCTTCGCTTCTATCTCAAGAAACGCTTGAACATCCGCAGCGCAAGTGCAGGACCAACACGCTATTAAGAAGAATGATAAAGGCAACTGCAGGTGCGGTTGCTTTTTCACTTACTTTTTTATTTTAAAGTATTCTTCTGACATCCCACATAGCTCTATCTAATCTTTTGTGATAAAATAGGCTCAATCTATTTCTAGGAGGATAAAATATGATTTCTACTATTGGTATAGTTAGTTTATCTAGTGGCATTATCGGAGAGGACTTTGTCAAACACGAAGTGGACTTGGGTGTCCAACGTCTCAAGGACTTAGGACTCAATCCTATCTTTTTGCCCCATTCGCAAAAAGGATTAGACTTTATCAAGGACCATCCTGAAGCTCGTGCAGAGGATTTGATTCATGCCTTTTCTGATGATAGCATCGACATAATCCTATGCGCCATCGGTGGAGACGATACCTATCGCTTGCTACCTTATCTTTTTGAAAATGACCAACTACAAAAGGTTATCAAACAAAAGATTTTTCTTGGCTTCTCGGATACAACCATGAACCATCTCATGTTGCATAAACTAGGAATCAAGACTTTTTATGGTCAATCCTTCTTAGCAGACATTTGTGAATTAGACAAAGAAATGTTAGCCTATAGCCTTCACTACTTTAAAGAATTGATTGAGACGGGAAGAATCTCAGAAATCCGCCCTAGTGATGTTTGGTATGAGGAACGAACTGATTTTAGTCCCAAGGCTCTGGGGACACCTCGTATCAGTCATGCAAATACTGGTTTTGAGTTGTTGCAAGGAAATGCCCAGTTCGAGGGAAAAATACTCGGTGGTTGCCTCGAATCCCTCTACGATATCTTTGACAACTCTCGATACGCAGATAGCACGGAGCTCTGCCAAAAATACAAACTTTTCCCTGACTTGTCAGACTGGGAAGGAAAAATCCTCTTGCTAGAAACAAGCGAAGAAAAGCCTGAGCCGGAAGACTTCAAAAATATGTTGCGGACTTTAAAAGACACTGGTATATTCGAGGTCATCAGTGGACTCCTGGTCGGAAAACCTATGGATGAAACTTTCTATGACGACTATAAAGAGGCACTATTGGATATCATTGGCAGCAATATCCCGATTGTCTATAATCTCAATGTCGGCCACGCAACTCCAAGAGCCATTATTCCCTTCGGAGTCCACGCCCACGTAGATGCAAAAGAGCAAGTCATTCGCTTTGACTATAACAAAAAATAAATAGTTTCTCTATTTTTGTGCTTTTGTATTCGTTTTCGTTACAATTTGTATCTGAATTTATTGCATTTCGCTAATTTCTATGATATCCTTTTGAAGGAGGTGTATATGACAAAACAAAAAATTAATCGAATCGTAGGTTCTATTGGTGCCTTTATTGGAATTATAGTATTTATTGCCTACATACCTCAAATTATCGCTAATTTACAGGGAAATAAAGCTCAACCATTTCAACCTTTATCAGCTGCTATATCTTGCTTAATCTGGGTTATTTATGGATGGACAAAAGAACCTAAAAAGGATTGGATACTAATCATTCCAAATTCAGCTGGTGTTATTTTAGGTGGAATCACTTTTTTGACTTCACTCTAACAAATCTAATAGTATATATAAAAAGCTGGGAAAAGTTTCTCAGCTTTTTATATATTCTTAGATATTCTAATTACCTATACTCACTAATTACCGCTTTTCCACTCACAATCGTTCTCGTGGTCATCAACCAGTCCTGCTGCTTGTAAAAAAGACAAGACGGCGACTGGGCCTGTGAACTTGAAGCCTTGTTTTTTGAGATCTTTGGCTAATTTCTCAGACAAAGCGGTTTTAGCTGGGGCTAGGCGGTAATCGGGAACATCATTAACGACAGTTTTCCCCTCAACAAAAGACCAAAGATAGGCATCAAAAGAGTCGTACTCTGCCTGTAACCGTAGAAAGGCTTGGGCGTTAGCGCGTGTAGCAAAAATCTTGGCTCTATTTCGGATGATGGCTGGATTATCCAGCAAGTCTTCCAATTCGGTGTCGGTCATCTCTGCGACTGCGTGAATTTGATAGCCATAAAATGCTTCTCGGAAAGCTTGGCGTTTGTTGAGTACCGTTTCCCAAGACAGGCCTGCCTGATAGGTTTCCATACACAACAACTCAAACAATGCTTGGTCATCATGGAGGGGCTGGCCCCACTCTTCATCATGATAAGCGATGTAGAGCGGATTGGTCATCTTGACCCACGAACAACGTTTTGTCATGCTCTACTCCTATTTGACCAACATTTTGAGGGCAGACTTGATATAGTTCTCAGCTGTATCTGTCGTTCCTTCAAAGAATTTCTTGATTTTCTTGAGCTCGGTTGCCTTGTAGCCCAGTGCCAGCATGGCTTCCATAGCTTCTTCCAGTTCTTGGTTTTCAGCACTGGCTTCCACTGAGACTTTAGCAGGAAGGTCATCTCCTGCAACTACTACCTTGCCTTCCAAGTCTAGCACCATCTGCTGGGCTGTTTTCTTACCAATTTTAGGAAACTTGGTCAAATAAGTGATATTCTTGGTTTCGATGGCTTGAACCAAGCCAGCATTGTCATCGGCAGCGATAATAGCGAGAGCTGATACAGGACCAATCCCAGAAACCGAAATCAGACTGAGAAAGAGCTTTTTCTCGTCTTCTGAGCGAAATCCATAAAGCAGATGAGCGTCCTCACGCACGACTTGATGCACATAAATCTGAGCCTCCTGATTAACCTGACCTGAATAGGCATAAGGATTGGCCACATGCAGGATATAACCGATACCGTTGACTTCAAACACAATGTATTTAGCAGTAATTTTGGTAATGATTCCTTTTAAATATTCGTACATAGTTTTCCTTTTAGTTTAATATTTCCCCAACTCACGGAGACTGGTGTGATTTTCCTGAATGCGTCGGAACATCTTTTCCATATCCGACTTGGTGAAGTGCACCAAAACAGGACGTCCGTGGGGACAGTTGTAGGGATTGTCACATTGAGAGAGCTGATAGAGGAGCTGTCTGGCCGAATGGTCATCGATACGATGATTAGCCTTGATAGACCGTTTGCAGGACATCATGATAGCCAACTCTGCTCGATATTTCTTGATAGAAACTTCCTTTGTCAAGAGTAGCATGTCGCACATTTCATAGATGCCTGACTCAATCTCTTCTTCTGCCATCCAAATAGGATGTTCACGTAGGATGAATTGATTTTCCCCGTACTCTGCTAGAAAGACTCCAACTTCCTCTAAAAGAGGCATTCTTTCCTTGAGACGAAGGGCATCATCCGCAGGAAATTCAAAGATATAGGGCACTAGGAGTTGCTGCTGGCTCTGGTCAACATTGCCAATGCTTTCACGGTACTCCTCATACTTGACCCGTTCCTGCGCCGCATGTTGGTCTATGATGTAGAGCCCATCTCGCCCTTGGGCAAAGAGATAGGTTCCATGCATTTGCCCGAAAAATTCTAACTCTGGGAAGCTGGATGCTTCTTCTCGCTCCAGCTTGTCATAAGCCTTATCCAGACTGGCTAAGTCTAGCTCTGGATGGTCTAGTTGGTCGTAGTTAGCAGGCTTTCTCTCTGCAAAATGCAGTTTTGCTGGCTTGGTCAATTGGTCCAAGGTTTCCTTGACAAACAGGGTCAAATCCTGTCCTTCATCAGTCAATTCTACCTGATAATCAGCCACCTCAACTTGACTAGGTCTTGTCGGCTCAGTTTTCTCATAGTAGAGCGTATTTTCTTTGAGTGGGAGAATGGTCTGCTCCACCTTCTCACGATTGCGCACGGTCGATTTGGCAAGATTTTCCAAGGCATCAGGAATCAAAGTTTGCTCCTTGAGACTATTAGAAATAGCTTCTGAGACCAGGGTCATCAGTTCTTTTTCCTTGGAAATCCGCACCTCTTGCTTGGTTGGATGCACATTGACATCCGCTAGATAAGGGTCAATATGGATATGAATAACAGCCAACGGAAAGCGTCCCACCATGAGCTTACTTCCGTAACCATCTAAAATAGCACGATTGAGTAGGAAATTCTTGATATAACGACCATTGATGAAGAGACTGATATAATTGCGATTGGCTCTAGTTAACTCAGGCAAGGACACAAAGCCAGAAATTTCGAAATCAAGGTCAGAATTCTCAATTTCAATCATCTTCTTGGCACTCACCAAACCGTAAATCCCTGCGATAGCTTGGCGCAATTGACCTGTTCCCGCTGTTCGCGTCATTTCCTTACCATCACTAATCAAGCTAAAAGAAATCTCAGGATGGGCCAAGCCCAGACGGTTGACAATATCTATGATATGAGACAACTCCGCTTGCTGACTCTTCATATACTTGAGGCGGGCAGGCGTGTTGAAAAAGAGGTCCTCCACACAAACTTTGGTCCCCACAGGACTAGTCGCCGGGATGACTTCCTCAACTTCACCCCCACGCGCGACTAGCTTGGTCCCGTGACTTGCACCATCCACCGCCGTCAAAAGGGTCAGAACACTAACAGAAGCGATAGAAGGTAGGGCTTCACCACGAAAACCAAGCGTCCGAATTCGAAAAAGATCTGCCTGATTTTTTATCTTACTGGTCGCATGACGACGCAGGGCCAATTCCACCTCATCGTGGGCAATTCCATGACCATTATCTGTGATTTGAATCTTCTTGAGACCAGCTTCCTCAATCTCAATGATAATCTGACTAGAACCCGCGTCAATAGCATTTTCTACCAACTCTTTGACCACACTGGCAGGACGTTCAATAACCTCTCCTGCCGCGATCTGGTTTGCCAGCACCTCTGGCAATTCAATAATATGAGACATCTTTCAGCCCCTTTCTGTATCTATTTTCCTAGAAATTGATTAGTGCTATTATACCATATTTCAGATAGGACAGAAAAGCAAGCACCACATAGGAACCAAATCCCTCCACATAGACAAAGTCCCTTGCCAGGGTCTGGAAAATAGTGTTTAATAAAGATATACAGGAAGTGATCACAACCTTGTATAACTAAAAAGGAGAGAAATTTATGAAAGTAGAACTACAGATTAGTGAAACTTACGAAGAGGAAAAGCTGATTGTTCAAGCACCTCAGCCGACAGATAAAATCCAGAAAGTCATCGAGTTCGCAGAAAATCTTGACCAAAAAGAAACAATCAAAGGAAAGATTGATGATCAGGTCTATCTAGTTAAGATTGGTAAGATACAACGCTTCTATATCGAAAATCGGAAGGTTCTAGCAGAAACAGCAAGTCAGACCTACAATATTGATTTACGGCTCTATCAGGTTCTTGAACTTTTGCCAAGCAATTTTATCCAAATTTCCCAATCAGAAATCATCAATATCAACTCCATCTCTCATCTCAAGCTCACGCCCAACGGTCTGGTAGAAATTTTCTTGAAAAACGAAAGCTTCACCTACTCTTCACGCCGTTACCTAAAAACCATCAAGGAGAAATTAGAACTATGAAAAAACAAATCTTTCACGATGCAGCCACTGGTGTACTCATCGGCCTCATCCTCTCTATCATCTTTTCACTCATTTATGCACCAAATACCTACGCACCACTGAGTCCCGAGTCTCTCATCGGCCAAGTGATGGCTCAACATCAGGTTCACGGTGCCTTGGTCTTGCTCTACTGCACACTTATCTGGGCAGCCATTGGTATTCTATTCAACTTTGGTAAACGATTATTCAGCCGTGACTGGAGCTTGCTCCGTGCAACTCTGACCCATTTCTTCCTCATGCTAGTAGGCTTTATCCCACTAGCAACTCTGGCTGGTTGGTTCCCCTTCCACTGGATCTTCTATCTCCAGCTCATTATCGAGTTTGCGATTGTCTACCTCATCATTTGGGCTATTCTCTATAAAAGAGAAGCTAAAAAAGTGAACCATATCAATCAACTCTTGAAGCATAAAAAGTAAGAGTGCTGATAAAACCACTTGGAATAATAAAAAAGCCAAGCCTAAGCTTAACTTTCCAACTCATACAAATCTGCGATAATAGCTGCGACACGTTTGATATCTCCTAGCATACCTCGCATTTCAAAATCAGCCAATACAGGGAAACCAAAACGTTGACTGTATTGCTTGGCTGTCAGGCAGTATTGGTTATTAAAGTTACGATTTCCTGAACCAACCACACCAAAACACTTACTAGCATTGTCACCATAAGCGATAAAATCTCCCACTGGCGTTGTCAATATCTCAACATCTCCGTTATCCACGCCATTCCCACCTTCTAGGTAAGTCGGCAAAAAAGCAACATAGGGATGGTCCATTTCATAGAAATCTTGGCCTTCTTTGACCAAATCCTTGATATGAATCTTTTGAACCTCAATTCCCTCGTACTGGGACAAGAGATAGTCTTTCAAGCGTGTCACAAAACTCTCGGTATTACCGCTCAGACTGATATAAACTAAAGAAATTGTCTTCATATGTACCTCCATGATTTTATTTTTAATCGAAAAAGAACTACCAAGATTGTAACTTGATAGTTCTTTTTTGTCAATACTTAGGCAAGTTCTTCTGTTTCCTCTTCTTCAGCCAAGGCTTTTTGCTGACGCCATATCTTGTAGAAGACAAGGGCTAGGAAGAGAACATTGATGACGATATAGAAAATGCTGACAGCTTTTGAACCAATACCCATTGTCAAACGAATAGTTTCATCTTGAACCAGCTGCAAAGCGTCTTGTAAAGTCACATAGGTATAAATCGAACCAATAATGGCTAGCAAAACATAGCCGACATAAGTATAGTTTGCATACTGCAAATTCTTACGAACAAGGAATACAATCGCTACTACCACTAAAATAGCAGATAGTACAACCAAGGCCACATTAAAAATAGAATGAGATGCTTCTGCCACTCTATAGCTAAAATTAATGCTATCTTCTACCTGCTGAGCACTGACCCCTGCAACTTGTTTTTGAGCAGCACGAAGGACTTCTTTACTAGGCAAGGGCTTCAAAAGTTCAAACAGAGACGTAGCTGAAATAAGGGCAGACAAGATGAGCAAGACCCATAAATAAATTGGTTTCTTTTTCATGATAGAACCTCCTGATGTTATTATTGATATTATAGCACTTTTTGTAAAGGGATACAAATATTATAGTGTCGTTTCTACCTGTTTTCGGTAAGCTTTTGGCGATTTTCCGCACAATTTTCGGAACACTTTATAGAAATATCCAACATTACTGTAACCAACAGCATAACAAATATCTTCGATACTGTCACTAGTTGAAAGCAAAAGTTGCTGGGCAGCCTTAATGCGTTGTTTGTTTAGAAACTCTGCGAAGGTCGAATTGGTTTCACGCTTAATCAACTGCCCCAGATAGACAGGATTGATAAAGAGATCCTTACTGATATCCTTGAGGGAAAGTTCCTTCTGATAATCACGACCAATAACTTCTAGCACACTGACCACATTTTCATTCATCCGATATTGTCCAAAGAATCGGGTCAGAGTTTCCTTGATATAAGGAACCAATTCATCGAAGGATTGAATAGCATGAATCGTTTTGACAATATCCGTCAAATCATCAGCTTTGAGGTGTTCAAACAGGTGGAAGACATCCATGACAAACTGGATAAAAAGCTGTTTGGTAATCGGAACACGCGGCGTATTTTCAAGAACCACCTTCTCCAAAAGGTTCAACTCTTCCACGATTTGATTGAGATTTCCCTGAATGATAACCCTATAAATCGGTTCGTAATAGGCAAAGAGACTCTCAGACTGTTTTAGATTTACAGAACCGTAAAAGAGGGCTTTCTCAGCATTCAGCTTCCAGCGTTCAAAGTGTTCTTGATAAGGAGCTTCAAAGGGAGTAACGACTAAACCATCTAGGGGTTGATCAGAAATAAAAATCTGCCAGTCTTGACCCAAGACATAGTAGGGAATGGTGAAGGAGCCTTGTTTTTCCTTGGATAGGCCTATCCACCAATTCTCCTCACCTCCTAGATAACTAACAAATCCAGCCTCATCTAAATCTTGACTAAGGGTCTGACTTTTCTTCCCTCTCTCGCCGAGCTGACCTGCAATCTTCTCCAGCAGATTTCCCAACTCTACCTTATCAACAGGTTTGACCAGATAGTCCACCACACTAAGGTTCATTGCTCTTTTGACATAATCAAACTCCTGATAACCTGAGAGCAGGATATAGGCAGCATCTGGTAAAATCTCTTTCATTTCCCGAATCATATCAAGCCCTGTTTTGTCGGGCATATTGACATCGGAAATGACCACATCGACAGGATTTTCCTGAACATATTCTAGGGCTTCATCGGCATGACTGGCTGTTGCGACGACCTCCATATCCCACTTATCAAAGGGAATCAAACGTTTCAGACCTTCTGTCACCATGTACTCATCATCTACTAATAATACTTTATACATTTTCTCCCTTTCTACTCATCTTGAATTGTAATACGATACTGAACACCTGCTTGCTCTGCAGACTCTATAGTAATAGCATAGCGATCCCCAAAATAGAGCACAAAACGCTCATGGACATTGACAATCCCGATAGACTGCTTTTGATCACTGTAACTGGCTTGGTGTTCAAAATGTCTCTGACTTAATTTTTCTCGAATACTTGTCAGTTTTTCAACCGACATTCCACGACCATTATCGACCACTAAAATTTCCACAAAACCATCCTGTTTAAGCGCCTTGATGCTAATCACATTATCTGTCCGTCTGTGGTCAACACCATGCGCGAAATAATTTTCTACTAGCGGTTGCAAAGTAAACTTGGGAATCTTCATATTCTCTAACTCTGGATCTATCTTGAAACCATAGGCAATGGACTTGGGATAGCGAACCATGCAGAGATAGCTGTATTTACGACAAAATTCTAATTCCTGTTTGAGAAGAGTCTCTCTTTCGTCGGAAATATTGTTACGCAAGAGACTACTGAATTCATAAATGATATCTGCCAACTCATCTTGACTTTGCATGACTGCATACATGCGCAAGAACTCCAGCGTATTATACATAAAATGAGGATTGATTTGCGCCTGCAAGGCCCGCATATTGGCATCTTTTTGACTAAGCTCTAACTGATAAATATCATGGATATTCTTTTCCAAGCGATCCAACATATCATTGGTGGTCTCTGCGATTAAGAGCAATTCCTGATCCTTTTCAAGCGTATCGATGCGAAGACCTTCTTGCCCTTGGGCAATAGCTTGGATGGAATCCACCAGATCCACTACCTGCTTTTGATAATTAGCAAAGGTCTGCCTCAACGTCAGATAGAGAATGACAATAAAGAGAAGGCTCAAGCCTACAATCAAAGCAGAGCTGGTCACCGTTCCTTGTAAAACAAAATTTTTGGGAACTGCCACCTGAACCTGATAGCCATGAGAGGTCACACCAACAAACCAGTTCTCATGTTCCCTATTGACCCTCTCACCAATATGAAAAATTTCCGTATCAAATGGTGATGTCACAGTAACAGCCATCGGAATATGACCTCGGGTATTGTCAATGGCATGATATAAAACTTCTGGATCCAAGGAGATGTAAATCACTCCTATAGATTGATCCGTTGCTGGGTCCAGAACTGGAATGCCAAAACTATTGGCCTCCGGTTTAAAGGCTTCAGCTGGCAAGACATGACCACTTCTTTTATCCCTGGTTGAAACATAAACTTCTTTAAAATCCTGCAAGACGATTGCAACACCCGTTATAGAGTCATTTTGGACATAAAGATCATCAATATTTTCATACAGAGAAATAGAAGTTGACGAAGCTGCTTGATGCTCCAATAGCCAATAAAAATACTCAGAAGTTGACAAGCTAAAGTACTTATAAACCCCTTGTATCCGGTCTTGATTGGCTACTAAATCTTGCGCTAGTTGGGCTGACTCCCGATAATAATACTCCACCTCATCAACTGTTCGAGTGGTTACACGTTGGGCTACTCTTTGAGCTTCCTTTTCCCGTGAATCCCAGTCAGCGTAAGAGAGTAAGATTGCAAAACTCGCAATAATAATCATCATAACTGAACTGTAGGTTCTCAGAAGCGTATGTAGCCAAAACTGCTTCATTCTATTTTGTCGCCAATTTTTCATGGATACTTTCATAGACCGGTTCCAACATATCACTGATAAAGAAATGCCACATCCCAATTCCTACAAAGAAAAGTAGGGCAGGCATATAGTAACCAATTGCCACAAGTAGCACAGTTCCAAGGAGAACCTTGGCCACAGCTGCTAGACTCATAAAGATGCCAATCAAGGATAGTTTGAGACTATTTCGATAAGACAAGTCAAAATAAACTTGTAATTTCAAAGATACTGTATAAGCCAAAAACAGCAAGGCAACTACTAGGACATTCAAAAAGGTCGCAATCAAATGAACGATGGTCTGATGAGGCAATTGCACCAAGAGATACAGGCCATAGACCAAAACTAGATCCACCCCTAAAAAGCTATAGAAAATCAGGTTGCTTGAGACGAAATTTTGCTTATAAAGAGACCACGCCTCCTTCAAACTGTATTCCCGAAAGCTATAGCCATGTTCTGCATATAGGCTCATCAAGGTGGCACTAGCTGGCGCTAAACCAAGAATAATCCCTCCTGCCAAGGTTAATAGCCAAAAGAAGGCTGTCGCAATCATCCCTAAAAAGAAACGATTAAAGACAAAGTCTAAAAATCTCCCCATGATATCCCCCTAAAAATAACTATGAAACTATTATATCATATTTCAAGCGTTTTCAAAAACTTCTAGTATCCATTTACAATCCCATCAAACCATGGTACAATGAGAATTGTGAAAAAATTATCAGGAGACAATTCATGAAAAAATCTATCTTAACTACACTTCTTTTTGCAGTTCTTTACTTCCTCTCCATGGGGATTGGTGTCCTTTTGGGCAATCTCTTTGATCAAACTGGAAACATGTTTTATGCGCCTGCCTTTACTGCCCTTGTCGGCGGTAGCGTCTATATGATCCTAGTCGCAAAAGTTCCGCGCTTTGGAGCCATTACCACTATCGGCCTTGTCATTGCTCTCTTTTTCTTGGGAACTAAACACGGTGCCGGTGCCTTCCTTCCTGGAATTATCTGTGGCCTCCTAGCAGATGTAGTAGCTAACCTCGGAAAATACAAGGACCAAACTAAGAATTTCCTTTCTTTCATTCTCTTTGCCTTTAGCACATCCGGACCAATTCTACTCATGTGGATTACTCCCAAAGCCTATATGGCTACCCTTCTGGCAAGAGGAAAATCCCAAGAATATATCGACCGTATCATGGTCGCGCTAAATCCTGGAACCATCCTTCTATTTATCGCAAGTATTGTCATCGGAGCCCTAGTGGGTGCCTTGATTGGACAAGCCTTGAGTAAAAAATTTGCACAGAAAATCTGATTACTAAAAAAGAGCCAGGCGGCTCTTTTTTATTTATGGCTCAATTTCTTGGTCAAGAAGTCTCCCAAGAATTGGATCGCAAAGATAATCAAAATGATAATGATGGTTGCCAAGATGGTTACATCGTGATTGTAACGGTTAAATCCATAAGCAATGGCTACGTTACCAATACCACCAGCTCCAACCGCACCAGCCATAGCTGTTTCTCCAACAAGAGAAATCAAGGTCACAGTTGTCACACGGATTAAATCTGGAAGACCTTCGGATAGATAAACACCTACGATATCCCAGAATGTCGCCCCACTCGCTTGAGCCGCCTCAATGACACCGCCATCCAGCTCAGCCAAGACAACCTGCA
>CAURCY010000022.1:0-19149 GCA_963523355.1 uncultured Streptococcus sp. | reverse complement strand
TTTAAGATATGGTAGCATATACGATACTCCTTGCTAATGCGTTTTTTTACATATCTCAGAACAATCTCTACTATTCCTTATTTCAGATAGTGCGATACTCAGACATTTAGTGCAATAATTGTAAATCACACAAGTTCTGCAGTTTTTACTATCATTCAAAATAAAAAGAAAGCTGCAGTTCTTTTAATCCTGTATCAACGATTCATTCTGAAATCGAATAGGAGACATTTCCCAAGTCTACAATTCACTTCATCTCAAATTAATTTTTGTAATTCACCCATAGTTTATAGATTTTATGCTCAACAAAAGTATAAAGCATACAAAACTTCACTTTGAACCAGTATTTATACTATATTCCGTATTAAAAATTCTATTATTGGTTTTGTAAAAAACAGTCTTCAAATATCCTGAAATATAGCAAAAAGAGATTGGGTAAAAACTCATTGTCTCTTCTCACTCAAGGACTAAGTTTACTTGAGCAAACTGAATCCGCACTATCGTTCCTTTTCCAACCTCAGACTCGATACGAATCTGGTGCCCCAGTTCTTCAGAAATTTTCTTAGATAGATAGAGGCCAAGTCCAGATGACTGCTGAGTTAGGCGTCCATTATATCCTGAGAAGCCACGTTCAAAGACTCGGAGGACATCACTGTTTTTTATCCCGATTCCCGTATCCTTGATACAAAGCTCTTGGCCCTCCATATAAATCTCCAGACCACCTTCCTTGGTGTACTTGAGACTGTTTGAGATGATTTGCTCAATGACCACTAGTAGCCACTTCTTATCCGTCACGATTTCTTTATCAAGGTCATGTAGATTGACATTTAAGCCTTTTTGAATAAAGAAAAGAGCATATTTACGAATTATTTCCTTAACCAAGTCCTCAATTTGAACCTGCTTTAAGACCAAATCATCATGGAAACTTTCTAAACGCAGGTACTGTAAAACTAGATTAGTATAGGAGTCAATCTTGAAAATTTCCTGTTCTAATTGCTGCTTCAGTTGGCGGTCGGCTACTTCTGCAACTAAGAGTTGACTAGCTGCAATGGGGGTCTTTATCTGATGAACCCACAAGGTATAGTAATCCAGCAAATCCGTCAGTTTTCTTTCTGAATCTGACCTCTGCTGATAGAGTTCCATCTCACGCGCTTCTAATTTTTCAGCCAAGGCTATTTCCAATGGAGATTTGGCTTCCCTCTCCCCATAGAGAATTTCCTGGCGATAGACCTGCATTTCCACCAATATGTCCCAAGTGAAAAATAAGATGGTTACAAAGCAACACAAGAGGAAAAAGTAGAGAAAGTAAATTCCTAAACTGGCAAATAAAAACTGAAAGAGTAAGACCAGAAACGTCAAAGAAATCAGATAGACAAACAGACGACTACGGGAGCGCAGATAGGCTAGAAAAAATTGTTTCCAATCAAGCATGCTTCAGTCCGTACCCTATCCCTTTCTTGGTCTCGATAAATCCTACCAAGCCCTGCTCTTCCAATTTTTTACGCAAACGAGCCACATTGACAGAGAGGGTATTATCATCAATGAAAAAGTCACTGTTCCAAAGTTCCCGCATCAGGTCATCACGCGCTACGATATTGCCTGCATGCTCAAACAAAACGCGTAAAATCTGGAATTCGTTCTTGGTCAAATTCAAGACTTGCCCTTGATAATGTAAATCCATGGATTTGGTATTGAGGATAACACCGGCATATTCCAGTAAACTCTCGTCACGCCCAAACTCATAGGAACGGCGCAACAAGCCCTGAACCTTGGCTAAAAGAACCTGCTGGTCAAAAGGCTTGGTCACAAAGTCATCCGCCCCCATATTGATTGCCATGACAATATCCATAGCCTGGTCTCTCGAAGACAGAAACATGATGGGGACCTTGGAAATCTTGCGAATTTCCTGACACCAGTGATAGCCATTAAACAAGGGCAGTCCAATATCCATGAGGACCAGATGAGGCTCCGACTGGACAAAAAGACTCAAAACTTCCATAAAGTCTTCTACCAGAACCACTTCAAATCCCCATTCAGAGAGCATTTTCCCGACCTGTTGACGAATAACCTGATCATCTTCTACTAATAAAATCTTGTGCATGCGCTCCTCCTTTTCTATTATTATAACAGATTTTTCAATGCTAGAAGATCTGAAACTGAATTTGAAGCAGCTTGTTTTTAGGCAACAAAATGAGGCAATCCTACTAGCTAATTTAAGGGAAATTTGATAAGATAAATAAAAAGAAAGGAGCTCTTATGGCCAATATTTTTGACTATCTGAAAGATGTCGCACACGATTCCTTTTACGACCTACCTTTGAATGAATTAGATGTTTTAGCCTTAACAGAAACCACCTACCTCTCCTTTGATAATCTGGTCTCCACAACTCCTCAGCGACTTTTAGACCTGGCACCTCAGGTTCCAAGAGAGCCTAACATGTTGACCAGCAAAAATCGCCTCCAGCTATTGGATGAATTAGCTCGACACAAACGCTTCAAAAATTGCAAACTCTCCCATTTTATCAATGACATCAATCCTGAATTGCAAAAACAATTTGCAGCTATGACCTACCACCTCAATCTCGATACCTATCTGATTGTCTTTCGTGGGACTGATGACAGTATCATTGGCTGGAAGGAAGATTTCCACCTGACTTATATGAAGGAAATTCCTGCTCAAAAGCATGCCCTCCGCTATTTAAAGAACTTTTTTGCCCACCATCCTAAGCAAAAGGTCATTCTGGCTGGACATTCCAAGGGAGGAAATTTAGCCATCTATGCTGCTAGTCAAATTGAGCAAAACTTGCAAGATCAGATCACAGCAGTTTATACCTTTGATGCGCCTGGTCTCCACACAGAATTGACACAAACCGAGGGCTATCAAAGGATAATGGATAAAACCAAGGTCTTCATTCCACAAGGTTCCATCATCGGTATGATGTTGGAAATTCCTGCCCACCAAATCATCGTGCACAGTACTGCCTTAGGTGGTATCGCCCAGCACGATACCTTTAGTTGGCAGATTGAGGACAAGCACTTCGTCCAACTGGATAAAACCAACAGTGATAGCCAACAAGTTGACATAACCTTCAAAGAATGGGTGGCCACAGTCCCTGACGAGGAACTCCAGCTCTACTTCGATCTCTTCTTTGGCACCATTCTTGATTCTGGTATTACATCTATCAATGACTTGTCTTCCTTAAAGGTGCTTGAACACATTCATCATCTCTTTGTCCAAGCTCAATCCCTCACTCCAGAAGAAAGGGAAACCATGGGACGCCTCACTCAATTATTGATTGATACCCGTTACCAAGCTTGGAAGAATAGATAGTAGCTTTCAAAAATCAAATGTATATAAAACAAAAGACCTAGAATACATACTTTCATGTGTATTCTAAGTCTTTTTAAATAAAATCTAACTACCAAATAACCCCTTTATAGGCTACCAAAATGATAATTAACAGCGGGACATAAAAGGCAAGGAAGAGCCATTTCATCTTGACACAGAGCGCTACGTACTCCCGAATAAAAGCAGATGGTATGTAGTAGCCTGCCGTCCTACATCCGAGGCCATCTCCCTTCATATTTAACTTACGCGCATAGGTACTGGTACGAAAAACATGATAGTCATTTGTAACAAAGAGGAATTGAGGTTTGGCTACCAGTTCCTCACCAAGTTCCTTAGAAAAGAGAAGGTTCTCGTAGGTAGTCCTTGATTGATCTTCCAGAATAATCGCATCTTGGGGAACATCTGTCTCTTCAAGAAGATAGTTTGTAATGGCCTGCGCTTCAGAAATCTTCTCATCTCCTCCTTGACCACCACTGGCAATGATTTTGATATGAGGATTCTTAGACTTGTGATAAGCTTCCACTGCCTTATCAATTCTCCTCTTCAGCAAAGGTGTTACCTTTTCTCCGTCTAACAAACCTGCACCATGAATGATAATAAAATCATAATGCTTCTTCTTAGGAATAAAGAGATACAAGATAGAGTACAGAATAAAAGCCACAAAAGCAAAACCAAAAATAAAGTAAGAATAAGCAATAAATGCAAATAAAATATTTAGAAAGTGATTGGTGTAAAATAATTCATGTCGTCCTCCCAATCGAAATGACATCAAAGCAAAAAATAGCAAAATGACTATTCCAAGGAGCATGGAGAGATAATTAGCCTTTGAACGTCCCTCTCGCTTCAACAAAATGACCCCATTATAGATTAGAAAGATGCCACTTAGAAAAAGCAAAAAAGGAAGTAAAATAAAGGGAAATATAAAAAAAGCGAAATGAATCTTCTCATACCCATTTTGATAAAAAAGGTAGCCTAGATAAAAATAACTGGAAATGAGGGATAATAAGAATAATACTGGATTCCACAAACTTCTATTATCCTTCCAAAATGACACTATAAATGCTAATACAATTCCTATAACGAGATACATTTCTTCCTCCTTTAATGATTCTATTTTATCACAATTTTACATAGAGAAAAAGAGGGCATCTATCCCTCTTACTCCTTCATTTGACTCTCTGCATCGGCCACAACTTGTTCTAGACTGGTCTGACCAAGTTCAGCCTCCATAGCCAGCTGGATTCTCTCCAATTTTTGATCCAAAACATCATGAATATGAGCTCCAACTGGGCAATTTGGATTTGGATTGTCATGAAAACTGAAGAGTTGACCAGTCTTTCCAAGACACTCAACCGCTTGATAAACATCTAATAGACTAATGTCTTTGAGATCCTTAACAATCTCTGTTCCCCCTGTTCCGCGCGCTACTGAAATCAGTTCAGCCTTCTTCAACTGGGACAAGGTCTTTCTGATAATGACAGGATTGACCCCGACACTAGCAGCCAGAAAATCACTGGTCACCTTGCTTTCCTTCCCCTCGAGGGCAATAATTATCAGCATATGAGTCGCAATGGTAAATCTACTTGGAATTTGCATCCTCTTCTCCTTTTTACGAGGCTACCCTGCCTCTACTCTTCTTTTTCTATTATTATACCCTTTTTAGTTGTAATGTCAATCATTACCACTTTTCAACCAAGCATCTAATTCCCTATCATAGCCCTCTTTCTGGGCTAATTCTCTCAGAAATTCCTGATGATGAGTATGGTGGATACCATTGACCAGACTTTCATAATAAACCTCAAAATAGGGAAGTTTGAGGTCTTTAGCCAACTGCAATTCAGCTGCCACATCGTAGTCTACCCGTCGGAAGTCCATATCTACCAAGCCCTTGTCATCAAACTCTAAAATCATATACTGGGCCCGCAAGTCCTTCCGCAACTGGGCATCTAGAAAGAAAGGCTGCCCAATCGAACCTGGATTGACAATCAATTGCCCACCAGTCCCATAACGAAGCAACTGCTGGTGAATATGACCATAAACAGCAATATCACAAGGCGGATTGGTCACCAAGCGGTCAAAATCCTCTTGCGCTCCAGTATGAATCAACTCTCTCCCCCAGTTCTTATCAGGAAGATGATGGCTAATTCCCACCGTCAAATCCCCAAACTGACGATGAATCTGGAGAGGTTGATTGTGGAGCAGTTCAATTTCTTCTAGGGAAATTTCCTCTAAAACATACTGGCACTGGCGCAAGAGATAGCGTTGACTAGGACGAGTGCTATCCAATTCCTTGCGGACACCATGCCACAGACTATCTTCCCAATTTCCCAAAACCCTAGCCGTAATCGGTAGTTCAGCCAACAAGTCCAAAATCCTTCTACGCCCTGTCCCTGGCATGAGAATGTCTCCCAAAAGCCAGTATTCATCCACTCCTAGCTGCCGAGCATCTGCCAAAACAGCCTCCAAGGCGGTGGTATTTCCATGAATATCTGAAAGAAGAGCTATTTTCGTCATATCCATCTCCTCGTTTTTTCTCTTGCAATAAGTATAACATAAAAAGTCACAGCTAGAGAAATCTAGCTTTTTTTGATATACTAGATAAAGATATTAGACAAGAGGAAGCGAATGACCCCGAATAAAGAAGATTATCTAAAGTGTATTTATGAAATTGGCATAGACCTGCATAAAATTACCAACAAGGAAATTGCTGCCCGTATGCAAGTCTCTCCCCCTGCCGTAACTGAAATGATTAAACGGATGAAAAGTGAAAATCTCATCCTAAAGGACAAGGAATGTGGCTATCTACTGACTGACCTCGGCCTCAAATTGGTCTCTGAGCTCTATCGTAAGCACCGCTTGATTGAAGTTTTTCTAGTCCATCATTTAGACTATACGAGTGACCAGATTCACGAGGAAGCTGAGGTATTAGAACATACTGTCTCTGACCTATTCGTGGAGAGACTAGAAAAATTGCTTGGATTCCCCAAGACCTGCCCCCACGGAGGAACCATTCCTGCCAAGGGAGAACTCCTAGTTGAAATCAATAACCTACCACTAGCTGATATCAAGGAAGCTGGTGCCTACCGCCTGACCCGGGTGCACGATAGTTTTGACATTCTCCATTATCTGGACAAGCACTCACTTCACATCGGTGATTCGCTCCAAGTCAAGCAGTTTGATGGCTTCAGCAATACCTTCACTATCCTTAGTAAAGACGAGGACTTACAAGTAAGTATGGACATTGCAAAACAACTCTATGTCGAGAAAATCAACTAATTTCTCAAGTCCCCTACCAACCCTGAAAATCAAATTTTCAGGGTTTTATTTCTATCATTTGATTTTACTTTCATTTAGTTGTAGAATGTTTGTAAAAAACAAGAAAGATAGTTTAACATATGAAAAAATCACTAAAAATTTTTGCGACATCCAAATGGTTTGACCTCTTCGGGGTTGCTTTGGTCGTTGGGATTGCGATTGCATCTGGTTACCTCAACTCACGCCTCGATAAATTTGTAGACTGGGGCCCATGGACAGCTCTTGTTCCCTTTGGATTGATTTCCGTAACCAACGTTGGGATTTCCATGTTGTCCACTCGTTTCACGGGGAAATTAAGCAAATGGGGAAACTACTTTGGTATTGTTAATACCATTTTGTCCGGTGCTATTGATTATATCCTTGGAAATAAGGCGGCCATCATTACCTATCCCGTCACCTTCCTCATTTATACCTTTGCTATTAAGAAATGGGAAGCTTCACAAGAAGGCAGACCCAACCAAATGAGCCAAAAACAGGTGAAATTGGCAGCCATCATCATTTCCATCATCGCCTTCCTCTTTGCCTTTGTGACCAACTATATCGGCTATGGAGGAAAGATGAATCTCCTTGCCTACGTAACAACTATTGCCTTTGCACTGTCCCTCATTGCCAATGCTTTTAACGCATTGAAACTAACAACTCAGTGGGGCTTTTGGTTGATTTACAATTTCGTTCAGCTGACAAAGGCTGGCATTCAAGGAAATTTTGCCAATATCGGAAAATACATCTTTTATATCCTCAATGCAATCGGAGCTTTATTTGTCTGGAATGATGAAGAGGTAAAACAATAAGAGGAAAATCAAATAAAGAAATCTAACAGAATCTCCTTACTAAAATTTTTTATCATTTTACTTGTAACTCCCATTCTTTTGGAGTAGAATGAAGCTAGATAAAAGAGGGAGGTCTTGTCATGAAAAAACTCTTTAGAATCCATTTTACAGCAATTGCAATCATTGATTTACTACTATTTGCATTCTTTAGCACTAGACCCGAGACAGCTTTAGAATGGCTCTTGCTCTCTGGTTTTATTTTCCTCCTTGCTCAAGGACTCCTGCTATTTCGCTTGGTTGTCCGACTCAAACATCAATTCGCTGAGATTTATCCTCAAATCAATAAAAAGATTCGCTTCTACTATTTAGGGGTTCTCTCCATTGATTTTCTATTTTTTGTCCTTTTAACCTTCGTTAGTTCTCAGCGTTTTCTCTCTCTTATGCCAATCATCACTGCTTGCCATTCTACTTTATATTATATGACGGCCGACTACCTAAGAGACAACTATCCAGACTTTTACGACAAACATATCTCTTTATGGGAGTGTCTCTAAGGAAAAGGAGGTTTTAGCATGAAAAAAATCATCTCCATCAAAACCATTCAACTCCTTATCATAGATGGAATTATGCTTGCACTTTTGACATTTAAAGGGGGGGCTTACTTGGGACTGGATTTTGATTTATAGCGGTTGGCTCATTTTCTTTCATCCTGTGCTATTGACCTATCTTTCTAACCAACTTTGTGACCACTTTAGTCACCTCTATTCCCAGATTAGACCAAGATTCTGGCGTTTTGCCTTACAAATCCTTCTATGGGATAGCCTGATCATTCTCTCCTTGATATGTTTGAGTGGTGTGCCACTTTTCCTTCAGGGAACTCTCCTAACCCTAGGACACCTCATCCCTTCCTATCGCACCTGCCAAAGCCTGAAAAGAAACTTCCCCCAAGCATATCAAGAACCGATTGCATTTTGGAGTATTTTATGATAGATGAGAAAAACCAAGCCGGCTGGGCTTGGTCTTTCTTATCTATTTTTAGTATCTAGGATAATGGTAACTGGTCCGTCATTGACCAGCTCAACCTGCATATCCGCTCCAAAAATGCCTGTCTGAACGGGCACTTCTTGCGCTAATTTTTGATTGAAAGCATCATAGAAGTCTGATGCCATATCAGGCTTGGCTGCCCCTGTAAAGGCTGGACGATTGCCTTTCTTAGTATCCGCAAAGAGGGTAAACTGAGAAATAGAGAGGATTTCTCCTTCAATATCTTTGACAGACAGGTTCATCTTGCCTTCTGCGTCTGAAAAAATCCGCATGTTGACCAGTTTTCTCACAGCATAGTCCAAATCTTCCTCTTGGTCCTCTGGTCCAACACCAACCAGCAATAAGAGCCCCTGATTGATTTTCCCCTGAACCTGACCTTCGATACTCACTTGGGCTTTTTTAACCCGTTGGATAATGATTTTCATAATAGCCTTTCTAGTAAGAGCTAGGACAATTAGCCATTGGTTCGTTTAACAGAGTAAACTTCTGGCACACTCTTAATCTTGTCCACGACCGTAGTCAGCGTCGAGAGGTTGGCAATGCCGAAGGATACATGGATATTAGCAAACTTCATATCCTTGGTTGGTTGAGCGTTGACTGTTGATATATTCTTGGTTGTGTTTGAAAGAACTTGCAGTACATCATTCAACAGTCCTGTACGGTTGAGACCATAGATATCGATATGAGCTACATACTCCTTATTTGAGTTTGAATACTGATCTTCCCACTCCACATCAAGGAGACGTTGCTCGTAGTTTTCTTGGGCACGCAGGTTCATACAGTCCACACGGTGAATAGCCACACCACGACCCTTGGTAATGTAGCCGACAATATCGTCACCAGGAACAGGATTACAACACTTGGCAATCCGCACTAGGAGACCTGAGGCACCTTCAATGACCACTCCACCCTCATGCTTAACCTTGAGGGTTTCTTTGTTCTCAACCTTAACCTCGCCACCCTTGACAAGTTCTTCTGCCTCCGCCTTGGCCTTGGCACGTTCTTCTTCACGACGTTCCTTTTCAGTCAGACGGTTAAAGACGGTAATAGCACCAATTTCTCCAAAACCAATAGCCGCAAAGAGGGATTCTTCTGTCTTGTAGCTGGTCTTTTGCAGAACTTGGTCCATATGACGCTTGTCCATGAATTTATTGGCCACATAGCCGTTTTCTTGGAACTGAGCCATCAACATTTCACGACCCTTATTGATAGACAATTCCTTATCTTGGTTTTTAAAGAACTGACGAATCTTGTTGCGGGCCTTGCTGGTCTTGACCATGTTAAGCCAATCACGGCTTGGCCCAAAGGAGTTCGGGTTGGTGACAATTTCAACCTGATCCCCTGTCTTGAGCTTGGTTGTCAGAGGAACCATACGGCCATTGACCTTGGCACCCGTCGCTTTTTCACCGACCTTTGTATGGATTTCGTAGGCAAAGTCAATCGGTCCTGAATCTTTGGGAAGGGAACGAACAGCTCCATCTGGAGTAAAGACATAAATCTCCTCAGCCAGATAGTTTTCCTTAACTGAATCCACAAATTCCTTGGCATCATCAGCCTGGTCTTGGAGCTCCATCATCTCCTTGATCCAGTTCATCCCAATAGCTGATTCCTTGCTGTTAACTTGCCCCTTGATGCCCTTCTTATAAGCCCAGTGAGCCGCAACCCCGTACTCAGCCACCTCGTGCATTTCTTTAGTCCGAATCTGGAACTCGATTGGCCCTTTTGGCCCATAGACAGTCGTATGGATAGACTGATAACCATTGGCCTTGCGGTTAGCGATATAGTCTTTAAAGCGACCAGGCATGGGTTTCCAAAGCTCATGCACGTAACCAAGCATGGCATAGACATCACTTTGGGTATCTAAAATACAGCGAATGGCAATCAGGTCATAGATTTCCTCAAACCGTTTTCTCTTATCCTGCATTTTGCGGAAAATCGAGTAAATATGCTTGGGACGACCATAAATCTTCCCTTTCAAGTGACGATCTGTCGTATATTCCTCTAATTTTGTAACTACCTCATCCACCAAGGCTTCACGCTCTCTGCGCTTTTCCTTCATCATATGGGTAATCTTGTAAAACTCCGTTGGGTTGAGATAACGGAAAGATAGGTCTTCCAATTCCCATTTAACGCTAGAAATCCCCAGACGGTGGGCAAGTGGGGCATAGATTTCCATAGTTTCTTTGGAAATACGCTCCTGCTTGTCTTTTCGAAGATGTTTCAGCGTCCGCATATTGTGCAAGCGGTCAGACAGTTTGACCAAGATAACACGGATGTCCTCAGACATGGCCATGAGCATCTTGCGGTGGTTTTCAGCCAACTGCTCTTCGTGAGACTTGTACTTGACCTTACCAAGCTTGGTAACTCCATCGACAATCACGCGCACATCAGGACCAAACTCTCTTTCCAAATCGTCCAAGGTCGCATCTGTATCTTCCACCACGTCATGCAAGAAACCACAAGCTACCGTTACAGCATCCAGCTTGAGCTTAGCTAAAATACCTGCCACTTGGATAGGGTGAATGATATAAGGCTCACCTGATTTACGATATTGACCACTATGGCATTCAACGGCGTAAATCAAGGCTTTATGTACAAAAGCAACATCCTCTTCCGTTAAATATTCTTTGGTTAAAGCGACAACTTCTTCGCCTGTTAAATTCACTTCTTTCGGCATCTCTACTCTCCAATTCTTCCTACCATTTTATCACTTTTTTAAGAATATGAAAACTAGAAAAAGAGGATTCCACCCAAAAGAAAAACCAGTTACCTATCTAGGATAGGTAACTAGTCTTCTTCTTATATTTTAAGAAACATTCGCACCTTATTCTGTTGCAATTCCTAGATAACTTGGATCAGCAACAACGTCAATACTCTGCAAAATATCATTATTGAACGTAAATTTCACAAATGAGTCGTTTGATTTAGGAATTTTAAGATCTCTTTTTTGTAAGAAATATGAAATTTCTGTTCTGCTAGCATCTTTTTTAAACTCTTTTCCTTTATTGAATGATTGACCTTCTAAAATAGGATTCTTAATCTTTACCTTCTCAAGGAACTGATTTCGAGTAATATTTAAATTTATTCCCTCATATGCAACTTTTTCTCCAAAATCTTCTTTTTCACTGGTGTTATAAAAATTATCATTAGAAACTGATATTGCAGTAATCAACGTATTACCGATAAGATTTTTTCTTCTCTCCTGATTAATAGAATTAAAGTAAATCTCTATCTTTGAATCAGGCAATTGTATATGACCATTACCTGTAGATCCACCTGATATTTCTGTAAATCTATTACTGTAATCTTGCCCAATCAATAAATTTGATAACTTGTCAACTGTCAAATCCTTAAAGTTAAAATTATGTCCAGCAATAGTAAAGTTTGTAGCAAGAGTAACATCTATAGGTTTTTGTTCATGTACAGGTAATATATCTTTTATTTCTTGGTAAGACATTGCATCATAAACTGCATCATCTTTATTTAAAAAATCATAACGATAAATTCCTTTATCATCAATTACACCTTTGCTTGATTTAGTATTCTCGAATTTATTTACCTGATCAAATGGAGCCATTTTTTTCTCTTCTTGAGACTCTGTTTTTGTTTTATCATCTGATGATGACTGACTCTGTTCTACTTTACTTGATGAAGTTTCTACTGGCTTTTCTGTTTTTTTGTTGCAGGTCTACAAGCAGTTAGAAATAAACTAGTAGATAAAAGTAAAAATATAAATTTGTTTTTCATTATTGACCTCTTTCATTTAGCCTTAAAGTATTACTCTCTTTTGTTATAGCATTAATTTCTTTTAATCCACGATTAATAATTACTAAAATAATAATCCAAACTAGAATGGCTAGAGAACCATATTGAAGATATTCAATCATTTGAGCGTGTGAAATTTGCTCTACTGTTGCTATTAAATTTCCTTGATTATCAACTGGCAAGGAGACAAAATCCATATCCCACAAACCATGTAAAATAATAACCAATATCAAAAATCTTAATGATTCTCCAGACCAGATTGCACTCCATGAAAATACCTTTTGATTTTTTAATACTATCATAAGTCCTGCACCTGTAACTGCCGCCCAAGCAACATGACCTCCAAATGCTAAAAATCCACGTAAAATTGCAGTTGAGAGAGGAGAAGTAGGATTGGGATTAAAAAGAAGCGTCGTTACTCCTTCATAATTGAATGGTATCAAAGCACTTTGAAAAACATAACCTGCTGTTTCAAATACTGCAAATCCTGCACCTACTGCTCCTCCAATTAATAAACCATTTAAAATATAGCGCTTATCTTTAAATTTTTGAATAAAATAAGCTGTTGCAAGTACTTTACCAACTTCTTCAACTAAACCTGTTGTCATAGATGGAATCAATTCACCAGTACCTCCAGGAAATATTACTCCAATTATCAGTGTTAACAGTAAAGATAATACACCACCTAAGAAAAATATCTCTATAACTGACATAATATCAATATTTCTCGGAGAATTACATTCAAAATAAAAGAACAAAACTGGTATAGCTCCTGCAAGAGATGACACAAAAATCAAACCTGGAAACATATTAAAATTATTAAAATTTACATACATTAGGTAAAGAGCAACTGTTGTCAATGCAAGAACTCCAAATACTCTAACAAAATACCAAGGTTTTGGCCATTCTTTTGAAATGTCCTCAGGAAGAGGAGTTGTAGTTGCAGAGCCACATGCAAATATAGACTCTGCTTCTGAACGAGTATGAGATTTAAACGCCTGACTAAATAAATCACGCATTTTAAGCTCAACTTGACCATCTCCTCCTGTAAAAGCATTAATCTTATCAGCTATAGAACCAGTTATTCCTGCCGCTGAATCCAAAACTCGATTTACAGAACCATCCATTTTTGTACCACAATTAGGACAAAATGGACTTCCTGTCGGATTATCCATTTTACATTTTGGACAATGAGTATCTACTTCATCCACAAATTCCTGTCTTTCCATAGCCTCCTGAAACTCTTGAGGAGTGGGTTTCCTTCCTTGAATTGATTCAAAAGCATCAATCCATTCACTTTTTTTCATAAAAATCTCCTTTTATTATTTTTCTTTTATTATAACATATTTTTAAATTTTACTAAAAAAAAAAAGTATTTTTTGGATTTTTTAATCCTTATTTTCTCCATCTTTTTTAAAATAAGGTTTGATATTTTGGTAATTTTCTGACTTTTTTAGTGTATAATGGTAATAAGAACAGTTTTTTACGATAATTACTGAAATTTCATTTCTCTAGAAAGGTAAACAATATGAAATCACACAAAAGACTGACACTTTTAGCTTTGGCTGTTCTTGGCTTATCGAGCCAAGTCGTTTTAGCTGACGATACGAGTCATTCCACTACTGCCCCTATGACTAGTTCAACTAGTAGCTCAATAAATACTTCCACTAGTAATTCTCAAGCTAGTACAGAAACTTCGTCAAGTACAGCTAGTTCAAGTGAGCAAGAAATCAAAACTTCTCTTTCTACAGACACCAAACCTAATCAACCTATGCAGACTGGCTGGGTAAAAGAAGGGAACAAGTGGACTTTTTATAGTCAAACTGGGGTCAAATTTACAGATACCCTCTATGATGGTTATCTCTTTGATAGCCAGGGATACTTGCTTGAAAACAGCTGGTATCAGATGGGAACTAATTGGTACTATATCAATGGTTCAGGTAAGTATTTATCCAACCAATGGAGCCAAATCAATGGCAAGTGGTATGCTTTTGATGACTACGGTAGAATGCTGGCCAATGTCTGGAAGGGCAATTACTACCTCAAATCCAGCGGTGCCATGGCAGATAAGGAATGGGTCTACGACCAAAGCTACTCTAGTTGGTTTTACCTCAAATCTGGCGGACGCTACGCCCAAAAACAATGGATTGGTTCCTACTATCTTAAATCTGGTGGCTACATGGCCCATAAGGAATGGATTTATGACCCAGACTATCAAGCTTGGTACTATCTTAAAGACGATGGTGTATATGTCACAGGAACCTATTCAGTGGATGGTAAAAACCAGCTCTTCCAAGGAAATGGAAAATGGGTTCGTGAATTAGCACAAGGTTTTCAAAAAGGACATTACTCTAAAACTATTTTTCTAGATCCAGGACATGGTGGTAAGGATCGCGGTGCTTATTATTATGGCATAGCTGAGAAAGAATTGAATCTACAAGTTTATCGTAAGCTACGTAAACGTTTAGAAGGACTCGGCTATACCGTTCTAACTTCTCGAGATAGCGATATAGACGTTGATTTTATTACCGAACGTTCTCGTATGGTCAACAAGACCAATGCTGACTTTTTCATCAGCCTTCATTTCAACGCAAAAGGAAATGATACAACCGTTAATCTTGGTATCCAGACCTATTCTTACAAGGATGAACCTGGTTTCCCTAGCAAGATTAACAAGGATTGGCACAACAATCCTGAACGGATGAGTGAAAGTAACCGTCTCGCAGCTGATATTCATTCTTCACTGCTAGCTGAAACTGGAGCCAGAGATGCCGGACTTTTGCAAGCTACCTTTGCTGTTCTACGTGAAACAGCTAAACCAGCTGTTTTGCTAGAGATGGGATATATGGATAATCCAGAAGAAAACAAAAAAATCCGTAGTAGTGAATACCAAGATAAACTGGTTGAAGGGATTGTCAAGGGAATCCAAAAATACTACGCTGGCAATTAAAGCAGTTTAAGCCTCGAACTCACTCGGGGCTTATTTTTCTTATACAAATTGTGTTCTTCTTTCTAGATCTATCTCCTTTTTCAGCTTATTCTCTCCAACTGTGCTATACCTATCTAGGAAAAAAATATTTCAGAATTGCTTGACAATTCTGAAATGTTTTTTTATAATATGTTATACAGTTAGATTTTCTATTTAGGTGATAGAAGGAGAGATAGAAGAACGGAAACCATATTGTAATCTAAATATAATTTAACTCCCTATGCTTATCACTTTTTCATTCAAGTAAATATATTTGAATGACGTCATTTTACAAAGGAGTATCCTATGAAAAAAATTGTACTAACACTATTAGGAGCTACTGCTCTATCTATTGCCGTTCCAATCAATGCTGCTGAAACCAATACAACAAATAACTTTGAAGGTCCTCGTTATGAGCGTATATATTCTCATCGTTATAGTAAAACAGTAACAAGATACTATAACGATGATGGTTACATCCCACCAACTATCTACTATTCAGAATATAATGATAGTTTCCAGTCAACCTTCAAAGGAACACTTGAAATAGATAGTGTACGAAGATCAAACGGTGGAACTCGTGTCACATACACTGGTACCTTGACTGGATTTTGGAATTAAAATCCTCAAGATGCTTTCTTTTATCCTTTAGTTTATAAGGAGAACACCTATGAAAAAAACTGCTATTTCTATCTTTGCTCTCCTAGTGTTAGGAGTTAGCTGCCTGTTCCTATTCAGCCAGCAAGGCTATAAAAAAACAGTCGTTCAATACTATGCTAACGACCAGAACCTGCCCAATAGGATAACTTATAGTGAATATAGCGATAAACGAGAAGCCAACTACGGTGGCACTCTAAACATCACATCTATCAAACAAGCTAATGACGGAGTTTATGCAACCTATGAAGGGCAATTGACACCTCTCCAATATTGATAAATTGATAACCAGCCTGTCTTCATCTAGTCATGCTGGTTTTTAAGTTCATTCTAAATCCTTACCTATTCTTCCTAACTGTGCTATACTTAATTTATACTCAATGAAAATCAAAGAGCAAACTAGGAAACTAGCCGCAGGCTGTACTTGAGTACGGCAAGGCGACGTTGACGCGGTTTGAATTTGATTTTCGAAGAGTATTAGTGCATTCTTTGAGATTGGAGCTAGTATGAAAATCCATAAAACCGTCAATCCTGTTGCCTATGAAAATACCTATTACCTAGAAGGTAAAAAACACCTCATCGTTGTCGATCCTGGTAGCCATTGGGAAGCCATTCGTCAAACCATCGAGAACATCAACAAACCAATCTGCGCCATTCTATTGACCCACGCCCATTATGACCATATCATGAGTCTGGACTTGGTGCGCGAAACTTTTGGCAATCCTCCTGTCTATATCGCAGAGAGTGAAGCCAGCTGGCTCTATACTCCTGTCGACAATCTCTCTGGCCTCCCTCGCCACGATGATATGGCAGATGTGGTCGCAAAACCTGCAGAACACACTTTTGTCTTTCACGAAGAATACCAACTGGAGGAATTTCGTTTCACTGTCTTGCCAACACCAGGGCACTCTATCGGTGGTGTTTCCCTGGTCTTTCCTGATGCTCACCTAGTCTTGACAGGAGATGCTTTGTTCCGTGAAACAATCGGACGGACGGATCTTCCAACTGGTAGCATGGAGCAACTCCTTCACAGTATCCAGACTCAACTTTTCACCCTACCAAACTACGATGTCTATCCAGGGCATGGTCCAGCTACGACCATCGCCCATGAAAAGACCTTCAATCCTTTTTTCTAGCAAGTTAAAACCCAAGGACAAAAATCCTTGGGTTTTGTTTTACCAAATAATCACGCGGTCTTCTGGTGAACGCCACATACCGTCGCCTTCTTTGACATCATAGGTTGTAAAGAAATCATCGAAGTTTGGTACTTGCACATTGACACGAAGTTTAGCTGGTGCGTGCACATCAACGCTAGCCAAAAGTTTCATAAATTCTGGACGACCTTTCATGCGCCAGATACGACCGAAGTTGTAGAAGAACTCTTCTGCTGAGAAGTCTGGTTCTCTCTTAGCTGCTTCAAGCGCTGCAGCGATTCCTCCCAAGTCAGCCACGTTTTCTGATACAGTCAATTTACCGTTGATGGTTGCTCCATAAGAATCTTGTCCATCAAATTGGTCAATAACTTTTTGTGTTTTCTCCTTGAAGGCAGCATAGTCGCTCTCTGTCCACCAATCCTTGAGGCTACCATTTTCATCAAAAGAAGCTCCGTTAGTATCAAAGGCGTGAGAAATTTCATGGGCAATAACTGCACCAATACCACCGTAGTTAGCAGAAGATGACTGATGCAAGTCATAGAAAGGTGCTTGTAAAATGGCCGCTGGGAAAACAATCAGATTCTTCTGTGGATTGTAGTAAGCATTGACCATATGAGCAGGCATACCCCATTCTTTGTAGTCTACAGGTTGGTTCCACTTGCTCCAACTGTGCTTGATTTCCACACGCGCAAAGGCTAGAGCATTGTCAAAAAGACTAGCAGTCTCATCCACTACCTTGTCTTTGTAGCGTGCTGGCAATTCTTCTGGGTAACCGATATAAGGCTTGATGACATTGAGTTTGACGATGGCCTTGTCACGAGTTTCAGGAGTCAGCCAGTCATTCTTAGCCAAGCGTTCCTTATAGACATCAATCATAGTTGCCACTTTTTTCTCCACGTCCGCCTTGGCTTCTGGAGAGAATTTTTCATGGGCATACCAGAGACCCAAGGCTTGTTTGAAAGGACCTTGTGCTAGCTGGTAGGCTGCCTTGACCTTGTCTTTGGCCTCTGGAACTCCAGAAAGCGCACGGCTATAGGCACCTGACAAGACACGGATTTCTTCTGTTAAATAGCTGGTTGAAAGATTGACAACACTCAAAATCAAGGTTGCCTTGAGAAGAGGCCAAGCTTCTTCACTATAGAATTGCTCTGCTGCTTGCCAGAAACGTTCCTCGTCTACGATCACCTTGTCTGGTACTTGTCCAAGAACGGCTTGGAAAAAGTCATCCAAAGGTAGGGCAGGCGCGAATTTTTTGAAATCTTCATAAGAATATGGATGGTAGAGTTTAGCATATTCTGAACTTTCTTCATTAGAGAGCACCACTGCCGCAACTCGACGGTCCAATTCTAGTCTTTTTTCTAGCAAGTCTTCAATTTCTACATCAGAGAAATCATAAGCCTTGAGGAGATTTGCGCTGGTTTCTTTCCAAAGAGTCAAGAGCTCTTCGCGCTGAGGATGGTCTTCTGCATAGTAGGTCGTATCTGGCAGGATCGTGCTTGGAGCGCTAGCCCATAAAACGTTGATTCTGGCATCCATAAAGTCTGGCGATACACCAAAAGGAAGGAAGTTAGGTTTTCCTGCAAGTTCAAACTCTGCTAGTTTAGCTGTAAAATCCGCAAAAGTCTCCAATTCTTGGAATTCTTTAAGGAGTGGTAAGACAGGTGTGATACCGTCAGCTTCTCTCTTGTCAAAATCACGAACTAGGCGGTGGTATTTGACAAAGTTTGCCAAGATAGCATCCTCAGGCACCTCTTCACCTGCCAACCACTTGTCTGTTGTCGCCAGCATCAGGTCTTCAATTTCCTGGTCTAAATCAACAAAACCTCCAGTTTGAGACTTATCTGCTGGGATTTCAGCTGTCTTCTGCCATTCTCCATTGATTGCATCATAAAAATCATCTTGATAACGTGTCATCTTGTTCTCGCTTTCATTTTTTTAAGTTATTGCTAGCTTAACAAAAATTGCTTGGGAATGCAATTAAAAATGAACTTTCTTTTTCCATCATTTTTCAGTTATTATTTTAATTTTTTTAAAAATTAACTTGACTTAATTTTTTTTTTAATGTATATTAAGAGACAGGAGGAATACAAGTTTATGATACGTATCGAAAACCTCAGTGTCTCCTACAAAG
>CAURCY010000021.1:0-19220 GCA_963523355.1 uncultured Streptococcus sp. | reverse complement strand
CATTAGGGCAAGGATTAGGCAATGCTAACAATCAACTTAAATCAGCATCAACAGAATCTGAAAATGCAGAAACATTATCTGATCCTCTAGTTCTCTCAAAAACAGACAATGACCAAGTTCCTGTAAATGGGATTGCCATGGCTCCTTATATGATATCAGTTGCTCTTTTTGTTGCTGCTATATCTACCAATATGATTTTTGCGAAGTTGCCTTCTGGACGTCACCCAGAGAGTCGTTGGGCTTGGTTGAAGTCTCGTTCTGAAATAAATGGGATTATAGCTGTTTTAGCAGGTGTTTTAGTTTATGGAGGTGTCCATCTTATTGGATTGACTGCGAACCATGAGATGAGGACCTTGATTCTAATTATAATCACAAGTTTAGCTTTTATGTCTATGGTGACAGCTTTAACAACTTGGAATAGCCGTATAGGAGCTTTCTTCTCTCTTATTTTACTTTTATTACAGTTAGCATCAAGTGCAGGGACCTATCCCCTTGCTTTGACAAATGATTTCTTTAAGGGTGTCAATCCTTGGTTACCAATGAGTTACTCTGTATCAGGTTTACGACAAACAATCTCTATGACAGGAAATATTCATCACCAAGTGATTTTCCTTATTATAACACTAGCTTTCTTTACTGCTTTAGGTATGCTAGCTTATCAACCTAAGAAAATGGAAGAAGATTAAAAAGATTGACCAAGGAATTGGTCAATCTTTTTCTGTCTTAGATAAATTTCGTCTGTGATTATAGATCCCAAAAAGAAGAAGGGCAGTTAGTGAGCAGGCTGCTCCAATAACAAAACCATTGGGGATAAAGGAAAGTGTAATGGTGCCTTTTCCTTTTGGAACATCAACTTTCATAAAACCAGTCTGAGCCTGCTTGATTTCAAGTTTTTTCCCATCTTGGTATGCAGACCAACCTTTGTCATAAGGAATAGTGAAGAAAATAGAGGTATCTTGTTTTGCTTCATATGTAGCAAAGACTTTATTTTTAGAGGTAGATACTTCTACAGGTTGTTCTTTAATCTTTTGAATTGCCTCAGTAAGAGCCTGAGTATCTAAACGATAGAAGGTTGGAGATTCAAAGGACACCTGAGAATTTCCAGGGAAAATAACACTGATATTGAAAGTTTTTTGTTCTTCAGTATAACCCAAATTAAAGAAATTAAATGCATTGTCAGTTGTAAAAGTCTTCTTTTCTCCATTGACAAGTATGTCAACTTTCTTTTGCTTATCATTCGTAAAATGAAGATTTGAAAAAGAGAGATAGACTTGGCTATTTTGAGGAACCTCAATTCGATAATCAATCTTTGCATCTTCATTCGCAGAACCTGTGATGCTGGTTAAACCATCTGAAGTGTCTGTTTTATCAGATGTTATTTGGGAGAAGTAATCTAAGTTGAGATTAGCAAGCTGGTTTATAAATAAAGCCTGATTATCTAGAGTGTGATTGTTAAAGTTTACATCTTTGTAAATAGATTGAGTGGCAAAGGCAATGGGTAAAGAGAGTTTATTTTTATATAAGGTTAAATGATCCTTTTGATAAATCTCTTGAAAACCATACTTATCAAGTGAAGTTTCAGAAATATTGTACTGGATTCCAAATAAACTGTCTGCTAAAAGACTGTTATTTGCATAACGGAGATTAAGGTTGGTTCCAGAGGATTTGAATCCCAGTTTATCCAAACTAGTGCTAGCTGAACGATTTCGTACAGACGAAAATTGAGAGATTCCATTGTAGTTAAATTTCATACTGTCATTTCCAGTCTGAATTTGCAGTTTTTCAGTACGTGTAAATGAATTGTCAATTTGGTTTAGAATGGATTCCATAGCGGTGATATCTCTATTATAGGCGCTACGAGAAGCAAAGGCCCATTCTTTAGCTATTCCTTCCATTTGAGATGATGCATTTAAGCTTATCTCAGCCGTTATAAATAAAGACAAAAGAATTGCAAATAGATTTACAGAGATAAATTTTCTAATGACTGCAAGAAGTAAAAGAGCATAAACTAGTAGAAATTCAAGAGTGAGCAGGATATTCAAATCAGTTAAAAAAGAATAGTGTGATTTAAAATAGACAGTAGCCAAAAATCCTGTTAGTACAAGAAAAAGTGAGACAAATAGATTCCATAGCTTCAGTTCTTTCAGACGATTTAAGACTTCTGCTGCAGTATAAATTAACAGAGTTGAAAAAATCCAAGCATAGCGATGCAAAAACATATTTGGGGTATGCATCCCCTGCCAAAATAAATCAAGTGCTTCTATGTAAAAGCTTGTTATTAAAAAAGTAAAGAAAATTGCATAGGTAAGTTTCACGTGAAACCTTATGGATTTTATTGTGAAAAATAGAATGGTTAAAATAAAAGGAAGCAATCCAACAAAAATCATTGGTATAGATCCATATTTAGTTGTATCAAAAGATCCAATGAATTGTTTTGCAAAAATATCCAAATACCAGCTACTATCTGTCTTTAATTTTGTGATGGCAGTCAACTTCTCTCCATGAGTTTGTAAATCAAACAGTGTAGGAAGAGTCATAATCAAACTAGCCATTCCTGCTAAAAAGGAAGTGATAATAAAATCTAGAAAAGATGATTTTCGAGTTTTAAAGTCCCAAGAAATTTGGCAGAGATACCAGAAAATAAGAAACAATGCTGTCATATAGCCAAAATAATAATTTTGAATAAATAAGATTGACAGACTTGTAAAGTACAATAGGAATTTCTTTTCAGTGATAAGTAGATGTAAACCAGTTATAATTAAAGGAATCAAGATAAAAACATCTAGCCAGGTTTTTATCTCTAATTGACTGACAGTGAAACTCATCAGAGCATAGGAAGTAGATAAAGCTAGTTTTAAAGGATTAGGAATCGATTGAAATAATTTATTTAAACTAAAGTAAGTTGACAGTCCAATCAATCCAAATTTTAAGAGAGTTGTCAGATAGACAGCATCTGGCATATTAGTTAGATCAAAAAAGTAAACTAGTGGTGAAAGGAAACTACCCAAGTAATAACTAGATAGGGCATAGAAATTCAATCCGAGGCCACTTGTAAAGGTGTAGAACAAACTACCATTTCCGTGTAGGATATTTCTTAGAGCTATATCAAAAATAACGTATTGATGAAACCCATCTCCTAATAGTGGAGATGTATCGCTATTCCAGTAGATACCTTGAGATAGATATACTCCTATCATAATGATTATGGGAATGATGAAAGAAACAAAATAGGTCCAATATGTTTTAAAAAATAATTTCATGTTACCTCATAAAATGTTAGAAAACTCAGCTGGTTAACCCAACTGAGTTTTGAATTTTTTTAGTCTTTCCAAAGTTCTTTAACTTTTGCTTGTACTTCTGCATTCTCTAGGAATTCATCATAGGTTTCATCGATACGGTCAATGACGCCATTTTTAGACAAGACAATGATATGGTTGGCTAGAGTTTGAATAAACTCGTGGTCATGGCTGGCAAAGATGATTGATTCTTTAAAGTTTTTCAATCCATCATTCAAGCTTGAGATAGATTCCAAGTCCAAGTGATTTGTTGGATCATCAAGTACAAGGACATTTGATTTCAAGAGCATGAGTTTTGAAAGCATGACACGTACTTTTTCTCCCCCTGACAAGACGTTTACAGGTTTGTTAACCTCATCTCCAGAAAAGAGCATACGACCAAGGAAACCACGTAGGAAGGTATTGTCATCTTCTTCTTTACTTGCAAATTGACGCAACCAGTCAAGGATTGACTCTCCTCCTGCAAAATCAGCCGAGTTGTCTTTTGGCAAGTAAGAACGGCTAGTAGTAACTCCCCACTTGACAGTTCCTTCATAGTCGATGTCACCCATAATTGCACGAATTAATGCAGTCGTTTGGATGTCATTTTGTCCAATAAGAGCTGTCTTATCACCTGGACGCAAGATGAAACTAATATTGTCTAGGATAGTTTCACCATCAATCTTTACAGTTAGATTTTCTACTGTCAAGAGATCATTACCAATCTCACGTTCTGCTTTAAAGTTGATAAATGGATATTTACGACTAGATGGCACAATCTCTTCTAATTCAATCTTGTCAAGCATTTTTTTACGAGACGTTGCTTGTCTTGACTTAGAAGCGTTGGCAGAGAAGCGAGCAACGAATTCTTGCAATTGCTTAATTTTTTCTTCTGCCTTGGCATTACGGTCTGCTAGCAATTTAGCAGCAAGCTCAGAAGATTCCTTCCAGAAGTCGTAGTTTCCGACATAGAGTTTGATTTTTCCAAAGTCAAGGTCGGCCATATGAGTACACACTTTGTTTAAGAAGTGACGGTCGTGGGATACTACGATAACGGTGTTATCAAAATCAATCAAGAAGTCTTCTAGCCAAGTAATCGATTGGATGTCCAACCCGTTGGTCGGCTCGTCCAAGAGAAGAACATCTGGTTTACCAAAAAGTGCTTTAGCAAGGAGAACCTTCACTTTTTCACCATTGGCCAATTCGCTCATGTTTTGATAGTGCAATTCTTCTGGAATGTTTAGGTTTTGAAGTAGTTGAGACGCTTCACTTTCTGCTTCCCAACCTCCAAGTTCAGCAAATTCACCTTCAAGTTCGGCTGCACGAACACCATCTTCATCTGAAAAATCTTCCTTCATGTAAATGGCGTCTTTTTCTTTCATGATGTTGTAAAGTTTTTCATTTCCCATAATGACGACATCAATAACTCGCTCATCTTCATAGTCAAAATGATTTTGACGGAGAACAGAGAGACGTTCATCCGGACCAAGAGAGATGTGACCAGTTGTTGGCTCGATATCACCAGCTAAGATTTTTAAGAATGTAGACTTCCCAGCACCATTAGCACCAATTAATCCGTATGTATTTCCTTCTGTAAATTTGATATTGACATCATCAAAAAGTTTGCGATCACTAAAACGTAGTGAAACATCAGATACTGTAAGCAATGTTTTTCTCCTATAATATGTAATACATTTATTCTACTAGAAAAGAGAGAAATATTCAAATTTTTCTTTGTCAATTTTATGTCAACTAAGTTTACAGTTGTATTTACAGCGAATTGGCTCTTTGATTTAAATAATTTTCTGTTATTTTAACAAAAAAATGCTATAATTGAAGAGACAATTTCGAAGGAGAAAAAAATGACGAAACCCATTATTTTAACAGGAGACCGCCCAACAGGGAAACTGCATATTGGACATTATGTTGGGAGTCTTAAAAATAGAGTATTACTGCAGGAAGAAGACAAGTATGAGATGTTTGTTTTTTTGGCGGATCAACAAGCATTGACAGATCACGCCAAAGATCCTCAAACCATTGTAGAATCTATTGGGAATGTTGCCTTGGATTACCTAGCAGTTGGGTTAGATTCAAGTAAATCAACCATCTTTATTCAAAGTCAGATTCCAGAGTTGGCTGAGCTGTCTATGTACTATATGAATTTGGTGTCACTAGCTCGTTTGGAACGGAATCCGACAGTAAAAACAGAGATTGCTCAGAAAGGGTTTGGAGAAAGTATTCCGACAGGATTTTTGGTTTATCCGATTGCGCAAGCAGCAGATATTACTGCCTTCAAGGCTAATTATGTTCCTGTTGGGACAGATCAGAAACCAATGATTGAGCAAACTCGTGAGATTGTTCGTTCCTTTAATCATGCTTATAATTGTGAGGTCTTGGTGGAGCCGGAAGGTATTTACCCAGAAAATGAGAGAGCAGGACGTTTGCCTGGTTTAGATGGAAATGCTAAAATGTCTAAATCCCTTAATAATGGTATTTATCTAGCTGATGATGCTGATACTTTGCGTAAAAAAGTCATGAGCATGTATACTGATCCAGACCATATTCGGGTTGAGGATCCAGGTAAGATTGAAGGAAATATGGTTTTCCATTATCTAGATGTGTTTGGTCGTCCAGAAGATGCTCAAGAAATTGCTGACATGAAAGAACATTATCAACGAGGTGGTCTTGGTGATGTGAAGACCAAGCGTTATCTACTTGAAATATTAGAACGTGAACTTGGTCCTATTCGTGAGCGCCGTATCGAATTTGCTAAGGATATGGGAGAAGTTTATAATATGCTTCAAAAAGGTAGTGAAAGAGCGCGTGAAGTTGCAGGTCAAACCCTATCTGAGGTTAAAGGAGCAATGGGACTCCATTACTTTAACTAAGTTTATTTTACAAGAAACTATCATTTCTATCTAGAAGAAAAGATAGTTTTTTATTTACCCCTGTAACATTTGACAAATTTTTATAGAATGGTATGATAGATACAATATAAAAAGAGTCAAGCTCAAAAAGAAAGAAAAGAGGAAACTTCGAATGTCTAATTGGGACACTAAATTTTTGAAAAAAGGTTTTACCTTTGATGATGTATTGCTTATTCCAGCTGAAAGTCATGTGTTGCCTAACGATGCTGATTTAACAACTAAATTGGCAGATAATTTGACTTTAAATATCCCAATTATTACCGCTGCCATGGACACAGTTACAGAGAGTCAAATGGCCATTGCTATTGCTCGTGCAGGTGGTCTCGGAGTTATCCATAAAAACATGTCAATTGCTCAACAAGCAGACGAGGTTCGTAAGGTAAAACGTTCTGAAAATGGAGTTATTATTGATCCGTTCTTCTTGACACCTGAACATACAATTGCTGAAGCAGATGAGCTTATGGGTCGTTACCGCATCAGTGGTGTTCCAGTTGTTGAAACACTTGAAAATCGTAAATTGGTTGGTATTTTGACAAACCGAGATCTTCGTTTTATTTCAGATTATAACCAACCAATCTCAAATCATATGACTAGTGAAAATCTTGTTACTGCTCCTGTGGGTACAGATCTTGCAACAGCTGAGAGTATTCTTCAAGAGCACCGTATTGAAAAACTTCCTTTGGTAGATGAAGAAGGTCGTCTTTCTGGTTTGATTACTATCAAAGATATTGAAAAAGTTATTGAGTTTCCAAATGCTGCTAAAGATGAGTTTGGTCGTCTTCTAGTTGCAGGTGCAGTAGGTGTTACTTCAGATACATTTGAACGTGCAGAGGCTCTTTTTGAAGCAGGAGCGGATGCGATTGTTATTGATACTGCACATGGTCATTCTGCAGGTGTCTTGCGTAAAATTGCTGAGATTCGTGCTCACTTCCCAGATCGTACTTTGATTGCTGGAAATATTGCTACTGCTGAAGGTGCACGTGCCCTCTATGAAGCAGGTGTAGATGTTGTCAAGGTTGGTATTGGACCAGGTTCTATCTGTACTACTCGTGTGATTGCTGGTGTTGGTGTTCCGCAAGTAACAGCTATCTACGATGCTGCAGCTGTTGCGCGTGAATATGGTAAAACGATCATTGCTGACGGTGGAATCAAGTATTCTGGAGATATTGTAAAAGCCCTTGCTGCAGGTGGAAATGCAGTTATGCTTGGATCAATGTTTGCTGGAACTGATGAAGCACCAGGTGAAACTGAAATCTTCCAAGGACGTAAGTTCAAGACTTACCGTGGTATGGGATCAATTGCTGCTATGAAGAAAGGTTCAAGCGATCGTTACTTCCAAGGTTCTGTCAATGAAGCAAACAAACTCGTTCCAGAAGGAATTGAAGGTCGTGTTGCCTATAAAGGCGCAGCAGCTGACATTGTCTTCCAAATGCTTGGTGGTATTCGCTCTGGTATGGGTTACTGTGGTGCAGCTAATCTTAAAGAATTGCACGACAATGCTCAATTTATCGAAATGTCAGGTGCTGGTCTCAAAGAAAGCCATCCTCATGATGTACAAATCACTAATGAGGCGCCAAACTACTCTATGTAAGAAGTAAAAAAGAACTCCCGAAATTCAGGAGTTCTTTTTTGTTTACAAAGATGTCAATTTTAATTTACAGATATTTTACCGTTTTGGATATTGAAAATACTAAGGTTTTCTGGCAAGTTTTGTAAGTGGTCTAAACTTGTTGTTGTAATAAAGGTTTGGATAGATTGAGAAATGGTTTCTAGTAATTTTAGTTGCCGTGTATTGTCAAGTTCGCTCATAACATCATCAAGCAGTAGTATCGGAGACTCGTTGGTAATACTTTCCATTAGCTCAATCTCTGCTAGTTTGATAGAAAGTACAAGACTACGATGTTGACCTTGGCTTCCAAAACTAGCATCCATACCATTGATATAAAAAGAAATATCATCTCGATGAGGGCCAACACCAGTATTCTTTTTAAATAAGTCTCTAGATCTGCTTTTCTCCAAAGCAATTTTAAAGGAACTTGTTAGCTGTTCTTCATTAGTGAAGTTGACAGATGATTGATAAGATATTGACAGTTCTTCTAATTTATTTGAAATTTCTAAGTGTTTTTTTTGACCAAATTTCTCTAAGTCTTTAATGAATTTTATCCGATGCTTTATAACACGACACCCATACTCTACTAGCTGATCGTCTAAGACTGACAGAAATGTATCGTCAATCTTCTGGCTGGATTTTAGGTAGGTGTTTCTCTGTTTGAGTATATGATTGTAGTTTGACAAGTCTGACAAGTAGATTGGTTTAATTTGTCCCAGTTCGATGTCGATAAATTTTCGACGGACAGAAGGTGATCCTTTAATTAGCTGGAGATCTTCAGGTGCGAAGAGGACAACATTCATATGACCGATGTAGTCTGATAGGCGAGCTTGTTTTAAGTGATTGACCTTAGTCACACGCCCTTTTGGCGTTAAATCAATTTCTAGAGGGATAGAGCTTGTTTTTTTCTGTAGCAAGCCAGAAAGATGGAGTTGCTCGTTATCAAAATGAATGAGATTTTTATCTGTACGAGTCCGATGACTACGTGTCAAGGCTAAGAAATAGATTGCTTCTAGAATATTGGTTTTTCCTTGTGCATTTTGACCTAGAAAGACATTTAATTTTGGATTGAAATCAATTTTTGCCTCTTTGTAGTTTCGAAAGGTTTTAATTGTTAAATGTTGGAGCCACATGGTTATCTTCCTGGAAAACGTGGAACTTGTTTGGTTTTAGGCGATGAAGAAATTTTTTGTTTTTCTTTCTTGACACCTTTATTCATCTCTTTGACAAGTTTAGCAATTCGCTCTTTCTCAATCTTATCTGCTTGATACTCTTCTTGCTCTTTTAAACTTGGTTGTGTCAAGGTGATGTCAATCTTTAAATCAGGAATGTCAATCGTATCTCCAATACGGATTTTTTTCCCACGTCTACTTTCTAACTCGCCATTAAAGTAAACTTGATGATCTATTAAAAAGGATTTGATAGCACCGCCGCTTTGTATAATTCCAAGTTCTTTTAGGAGGGCTTGGAGCGTAATAAATTCTTCAAATAATTTGTATTCCATAATTCACCTCAATCTTTGGTATTATACCATATTTTCCTTGAAATAGCTGAAGGAAAGTTAGCTGAAATGAAAACGGTTTTACTCTTTAAAGCTATAAAGAGAACAAGAAAAATTTTGATTTTCGTGGTATAATAGAACTCTATATGTAAGGAGGTAAGGTATGGAATTAGTGCCTGGAATTTCAGCACATTTTGTTCAATCCAAAAAGTTTAAAACAAATAAAATTACTATTCGTTTTACTGCTCCCTTATCTCTTGAGACAATAGCAGGACGTATGTTAAGTGCAAGTATGTTGGAGACGGCAAATCAAGTTTATCCAACATCACAAGCATTTCGCAGATACTTGGCAAGTTTATATGGAACAGATATTTCCACAAGTGCTTATCGTAGGGGACAGGCACATATTCTTGACTTAACGTTTACTTATGTGAGGGATGATTTTTTAAGTAAAAAGAATGTCTTGACTTCTCGAATTTTGGAATTGGTTAAACAGACTTTATTTGCTCCCTTAGCTCAAGATGGTGCTTTTGAGCCAGCTTTATTTGAAATTGAAAGAAAACAGTTATTGGCTAGTCTAGCTACTGATATGGATGATTCATTTTATTTTGCTCATAAGGAGTTGGATAGCTTGTTCTTCCATGATGAGCGTCTTCAATTGAGATACAGTGATTTACGAAATAGTATTTCAAATGAGTCTCCGGAAAGTAGCTACATGTGCTTTCAAAATGCTCTGAAAAATGATCGTATTGATTTCTTTTTCTTAGGTGATTTTAATGAAGTAGAAATTGCAGAATCGCTGAAGTCATTACCCTTTACAGCTAGAGAGAACGGCATTACTATCCAGTACCATCAATCTTATTCGAATGTCCTACGAGAGGGAATGATTCAGAGGAATGTTGGGCAATCTATTTTGGAATTAGGCTATCATTCTCCTGTAAAATATGGTGATGATGAGCATTTGCCCATGCTTGTGATGAATGGTTTGTTGGGTGAATTTGCACATTCGAAACTTTTTACAAACGTTCGTGAAAATGCTGGAATAGCCTATACAGTCTCTAGTCAATTGGATTTGTTTAGTGGTCTGTTAAGGATGTATGCGGGTATCGATAGAGAAAATCGAAATCAGGCTAGAAAAATGATGAATCATCAATTGCTAGATCTGAAAAAGGGTAACTTTACAGATTTTGAACTTGAACAAACCAAGGAGATGATTCGACGATCTTTGTTGGTGGCTCAAGATAATCAACAGACCCTAGTTGAAAGAATCTATTTGAATGCTCTGTTTGGAAAATCAAGCTTTGATATTGATCGATTGGTGACAAAATTAGAGAGTGTTGATAAAGAAGCTGTCTGTAAAGTTTCCAACAGTTTGAAGTTACAAGCGATTTACTTTATGGAAGGAGTAGAATGACAAAGGTTACTTTTGAAGAAAAATACTATTCTGCTGTAAAGGAAACAGTCTACAAAACACAATTGTCAAATGGATTGACAGTTTCTTTACTCCCTAAACAAGATTTCAATGAGGTTTATGGGATTGTAACAGTTCAATTTGGTTCTGTAGATGCAACTTATACAAGCTTGGGAAAAGGTTTACGTCATCATCCAGCAGGAATTGCACATTTTCTTGAACATAAATTGTTTGAAAGAGAAAACTCTGAGGATATAATGGCTGCTTTTACTCGATTAGGTGCGGACAGTAATGCCTTTACAAGCTTTACTAAGACCAGCTATCTTTTTTCAACAATTGACCATCTATTAGAGAATTTAGATTTGCTAGATGAGTTAGTTGGAGATGTTCATTTTACAGAAGAATCAGTTTTGAGGGAGCAGGATATTATCCAGCAAGAACGAGAAATGTATCAAGACGATCCAGACTCACGCTTGTTTTTTGCAACATTAGCCAACCTTTATCCTGATACTCCTTTAGCAACAGATATTGTTGGAAGTGAAAAATCAATTTCTGAGATTCAAGTTTCAAATTTAAAAGAGAATTTTACAGAGTTTTACAAACCTGTCAACATGTCACTGTTTTTAGTTGGAAATATTGATGTAAAAGTTGTTGAGGAATACTTTTCGAAAAAGGGAAAGGAAGGTTCAAACCAGTTTACGGTTTCAAAAGAGCAACTACCCTTGCAGCCTGTGAAGCAAACAGATAGTCTTCGGATGGAAGTTTCTTCACCCAAACTTGCTGTTGCGATTAGAGGTAATGGGCAAATAACAGAAGCTGAGTCTTATCGTTACAATATTTTATTGAAATTACTATTTACGATGATGTTTGGTTGGACTTCTGATCGTTTTCAAAGGTTATATGAGTCTGGGAAGTTAGACGCGTCATTGTCACTTGAGGTTGAAGTCAACAGTCGCTTTCATTTTGTGATATTGACAATGGATACCAAAGAGCCTGTTTCTCTGTCGCATCAATTTCGGAAAGCGATTCGTCAGTTTAGTAGTGATACGGATATTACAGAGGAACATTTAGATCTTGTTAAGAGTGAGATGTTTGGGGAGTTTTTCAGTAGCATGAACTCTTTGGAATTTATTGCAACTCAATACGATCCGATGGATCGCGGAGAAACAATTTTTGATTTTCCGAAAATTTTACAGGAAATTACTTTGGAGGATGTTCTAGAAGCTGGACATCGTTTGATTGATAATGGTGATCTAGTTGATTTTACAATCTTTCCAGCTTAAAAGATGACTAATACTAGAAAGAAGGAATGGTACGTATGAGAAAAAAAACAATTGGCGAGGTTCTACGTTTAGCTAGAATTAATCAGGGATTGAGTTTAGAGGAATTGCAGGAAAAAACTGAAATTCAGTTGCATTTTCTAGAAGCTATGGAGGCAGATGATTTTGATCAACTTCCTAGTACCTTCTATGCTCGTTCTTTTTTAAGAAAATATGCCTGGGCAGTAGAGTTAGATGAAAGAATTGTATTGGATGCCTATGATTCAGGTAGTATGATCACTTATGAAGAGGTAGATGTCGATGAAGAAGACTTGTCTGGTCGCAGACGATCAAATAAGAAAAAAACGTCTTATCTCCCCTTGTTTTATTTCGTTCTATTTGCTTTGTCAATTTTAATTTTTGTCACTTACTATGTTTGGAACTACATCCAAACTCAGCCAAATCCTTCTTCAGCTAATTATAGTGTTGTGAACTCGACTAGTTCCACAACCTCATCTAGTTCATCTTCTAGTAGTCAGACGTCTAGCTCGTCTTCTACTACGGAATCAACTATTACAGTGTCAGGCGAAGGAAACCGCATTGAAGCTCGGTATAAAACGAGTAAGGAAACAGCTACGGTTCAGCTGACTGTTTCGGATGCAACTAGCTGGGTAAGTGTTTCAGGAAGTGACCTTGAAGGTGGTGTGACCTTGTCATCAGACAATAAAAACGCAAAAACAACAGTTTCAACTAAGAATCCCGTTACCATTACTTTAGGTGTAGTGAAGGGAGTTACTGTAACTGTGGACAATCAAACGATTGATACTTCGAAGCTGACAACTCAGACTGGAACTGTAACACTTACATTTACTACAGATTAAGGAAAAATCAATGAAAAAAGAACAAATTCCTAATGTATTAACTATTGGTAGAATTCTCTTTATACCTCTCTTTATCCTTATTTTGACTTTGGGCCATTCACAAGGCAGTCATTTGCTAGCATCGATAATTTTTGCAGTTGCTAGTGTAACGGATTATCTTGATGGTTACCTTGCTCGCAAATGGAATGTAGTCAGCAACTTTGGAAAATTTGCTGATCCGATGGCCGATAAGCTGTTGGTTATGTCAGCTTTTATCATGTTGATTGAGTTAGGTATGGCTCCGGCTTGGGTTGTTGCTATTATCATCTGTCGTGAACTTGCGGTGACAGGCTTGCGTTTGTTGCTTGTTGAGACGGGAGGGACAGTTCTAGCAGCAGCGATGCCAGGGAAAATCAAGACCTTTAGTCAGATGTTTGCCATTATCTTTTTGCTCTTACATTGGAATTTAATTGGTCAGCTGTTACTTTATATCGCTTTGTTTTTCACTATCTACTCTGGTTATGATTATTTCAAGGGTAGCGCTCATGTATTCAAAGGGACATTTGGTTCGAAATGAAATCGATTATTGAAGTAAAAGATCTGTCTTTTCGTTACAAGGAAGACCAGGATCATTATGATGTTAATAATGTCTCGTTTCACGTGAAACGGGGAGAATGGCTTTCAATTGTAGGTCATAATGGGAGTGGAAAATCGACAACTATCCGTTTGATTGATGGATTGCTTGAAGCAGACTCTGGGGAAATCTGGATAGATGGCCAACTGCTGTCCTCTGAGAATGTTTGGGATTTGCGTCGACAAATTGGTATGGTTTTTCAAAATCCAGATAACCAATTTGTGGGGGCAACTGTTGAAGATGATGTCGCCTTTGGTTTAGAAAACCAGGGACTTCCTCGTGAAGAAATGAAGAAGAGAGTGGCTGAATCTTTGGAGTTGGTAGGTATGCTGGACTTTAAGAAGAGAGAACCAGCTCGTTTATCTGGTGGACAAAAACAACGGGTGGCTATTGCGGGAGTTGTTGCCCTGAGGCCAGCTATTTTGATTTTGGACGAGGCAACAAGTATGTTGGATCCTGAGGGACGCAGAGAACTGATTCAGACAGTTCAAGAGATTCGAAAAGACCACCAGATGACAGTCGTCTCCATTACACATGATTTAGAGGAAGTTGCGATGAGTGACCGTGTCTTGGTCATGAAAAAAGGCCAAGTGGAGTCAACCAGCAGCCCAAGAGAACTTTTTTCTCGGGATGACCTTGACCAGATAGGGTTAGATGAGCCTTTTACTAATCAATTGAGAGAATCTTTGAGAGAGACTGGTTATCAGTTGCCGGATGGCTATTTGACAGAAGGAGAGCTAGAGGACAAGTTATGGGAATTACTCTAGAAAATGTGAGCTTTACCTATCAAGAGGGGACTCCCCTATCTTCATCAGCCTTGACTGATGTTTCTTTGACGATTGAGGATGGTTCCTATACAGCTTTAGTAGGGCACACAGGTAGTGGGAAATCAACGATTTTACAGCTTTTAAATGGCCTATTGGTACCAAGTAAGGGTTCTGTTCGAGTTTTTGATACCGTCATTACCCCTACATCAACCAATAAAGAAATTCGTCAGATTCGAAAGCAAGTTGGTCTAGTGTTTCAATTTGCTGAAAATCAGATTTTCGAAGAGACTGTTTTGAAAGATGTCGCATTTGGACCGCAAAATTTTGGAGTTTCTGAGGAAGAGGCCAAGAAAATTGCGCGTGAAAAGTTAGCCTTGGTAGGCATCGATGAGTCACTCTTTGAGCGCAGTCCTTTTGAACTTTCGGGTGGTCAGATGAGACGTGTGGCTATAGCAGGTATGCTAGCCATGGAGCCAACTGTCTTGGTTTTGGATGAGCCTACAGCTGGACTAGATCCTCTGGGCAGAAAAGAACTGATGACCTTGTTTAAAAAACTCCACCTTTCTGGAATGACAATCGTTCTGGTAACGCATTTGATGGATGACGTAGCTGCATATGCTGATCAGGTTTATGTTATGGAAAAGGGGCGTTTGATCAAAAGTGGCAAACCGAGCGAAGTTTTCCAAGATGTAGCCTCTATGGAAAAGGTGCAGTTAGGTGTGCCTAAAATAACAGCCTTTTGTAAACGTTTGGCAGATAGAGGTGTAGCTTTTAAAAAATTGCCAATCAAGATAGAGGAGTTTAAGGAGTCGCTAAATGGATAGTATGATTTTAGGGCGTTATATACCGGGGGATTCCATTATTCATCGCTTGGATCCACGTAGTAAATTGCTTGCCATGATCCTGTTGATTTTGATTGTATTTTGGGCTAATAATCCCCTCACCAATCTCATTTTGTTTATAGCGACAGGTATATTTATCGCTTTGTCAGGCGTTTCCCTCTCATTTTTCGTTCAGGGATTAAAATCCATGTTCTTCTTGATTGCTTTTACGACTCTTTTTCAGCTCTTTTTCATTTCAAGTGGAAATGTCCTATTTGAGTTTTCTTTTATAAGAATAACGGATTATGCTTTGCAACAAGCAGGAATCATTTTCTGTCGTTTTGTGTTGATTATTTTCTTTTCAACCTTGCTAACCTTAACGACCATGCCTTTGAGTCTGGCAGCTGCAGTTGAAGCTCTTTTAGCACCGCTGAAACGCGTGAAAGTTCCCGTTCATGAAATTGGTCTTATGTTATCAATGAGTTTGCGTTTTGTTCCAACCTTGATGGATGACACAACGCGAATTATGAATGCTCAAAAAGCCCGTGGAGTTGACTTTGGCGAAGGTAGCATCGTGCAAAAGGTAAAGGCTATGATTCCAATTTTAATTCCTCTTTTTGCGACGAGCTTAAAGCGTGCAGATTCATTGGCAATAGCCATGGAAGCGCGTGGTTATCAGGGAGGAAAGGGTAGAAGTCAGTATAGACAGTTGAGATGGAGTCAAAAGGATACACTGGCAATTCTTGTGATTTTGATACTGGGATGTTTCTTATTTTTCTTAAAATCTTAGCAGGTTTGTAGGATTGATAAGAAGCTCACAGTAGCAGGTTTTTAGTATAAAGGTAGGAATATGAACCGTTTTAAAAAATCAAAATATCTAATCATCGTTTTTGTCACAGTTCTGGCAGTTTCTGTTCTATTAGTGACAACCTATTCAAGCGCTATTGTGACGAAACTAGGAGATGGGATTTCCTTAGTAGATAGAATTGTTCAAAAACCCTTTCAGTGGTTTGATACTTTCAAATCGGATTTGGGACATTTGACGCAGACTTACAATGAAAATGAGAGTCTAAAAAAACAGCTCTATCAACTAGAGGTGGAGTCTAATCAATCAGAAAGTTTAAAAAATGAAAATGAACAATTACGTCAGTTGCTGGATATGAAGTCAAAATTGCAGGCTACAAAAACCATTGCAGCAGATGTGATTATGCGGGCTCCAGTATCTTGGAAACAAGAGTTAACAATTGATGCGGGAAGTTCAAAAGGAGCTTCTGAAAATATGTTGGCCATTGCAAACGGGGGTTTGATTGGTAGTGTTTCAAAGGTGGAGGATCATTCAACAACGATCAACCTATTGACAAACACCGAAAATTCAGACAAAATTTCTGTTAAAATCCTGCATGGTTCTACTGAAATTTACGGGATTATCGTTGGTTATGATAAGGAATCTGAACTGCTTAAAATTAGTCAATTAAACAGCAACAGCGACATTAGCGCGGGAGACAAGGTGACTACAGGGGGGCTCGGAAACTTTAATGTTAAGGATATCCCTGTTGGAGAAGTTGTTGCTACAACACATAGCAGTGATTATCTAACAAAGGAAGTAACAGTAAAGTTAAGTGCTGACACCAAAAATCTTCATGTGGTAGAGTTAGTGGGGAATTAGCAATGAGACTGTTAAAACAAATTGGTATTTTCTTTTTACTCCCTTTTGTCGTACTAATTGATGCACATATTGGACAATTGGTAGGATCCTTCTTCCCTCACTTTCATTTAGTAAGTCATTTTCTGTTTTTATTTCTCTTGTTTGAGACAATTGAGGTTTCAGAATATCTCTATCTAGCTTATTGCTGTATAGTGGGTTTGGTGTACGATATCTATTTTTTCCACTTGATAGGAATTGCGACGCTTCTATTTATCTTGATAGGTGCTTCGCTCCATAAGTTTAATAGTGTAATTTTGCTGAACCGTTGGACAAGAATGTTAACAATAGTTGTGATGAGTTTCCTATTTGATATGGGGAGCTATCTCCTTGCTCTTGCTATGGGATTGACAGTAGAATCGATGCCAGTTTTCATCGTCTATAGCCTTGTCCCATCAATGATTTTAAACTTTTTATGGATGCTTATTTTCCAATATATTTTTGAAAAATGTTATCTATAAGAAAGAAATAAAAATGTAACAAAGGCGTAATATTTATTATGTCTTTTTTTGGTATACTAGTAATGTCTTAAATAGAAGGAGTATCTACACAATATGAAGAAAAAAATCTTAGCGTCACTTTTATTAAGTACAGTATTAGTGTCACAAGCGGCGGTATTGACAACTGTCCACGCTGAAACAACTGATGAAAAGATTGCTGCTCAAGATAGTAAGATTAGTAATTTGACAGCTCAACAAAAAGAAGCTCAAAAACAAGTAGATGAAATCCAAACGCAAGTTACAGCTATCCAAACTCAACAAACGAACTTGGAAGCTGAGAATGAAACTCTACAAGCTGAATCTAAAAAACTTGAAGGAGAAATTACAGAGCTCTCTAAGAACATTGTTGCTCGTAATGAATCTTTGGAAAAACAAGCACGTAGCGCACAAACAAACGGTGCTGCAACTAGCTATATCAATACAATTGTAAACTCAAAATCAATTACGGAAGCTATTTCACGTGTTGCAGCCATGAGCGAGATTGTATCAGCTAACAACAAAATGTTGGAACAACAGAAAGCTGATAAGAAATCTATCGCTGAAAAACAGGTTGCAAATAATGAAGCAATCAACACTGTCATTGCGAACCAACAAACGCTTGCTGACGATGCACAAGCATTGACAACAAAACAAGCAGAGTTGAAAGTTGCTGAGTTAAACCTTGCTGCAGAGAAAGCTACTGCAGAAAGCGATAAAGCTACTTTATTGGAACAAAAAGCAGCAGCAGAGGCAGAAGCGAAAGCAGCAGCCGAAGCAGAAGCGGCTTATAAAGCACGTCAAACAAGCCAACAACAATCAGTTGTTGCTTCTGGAAATACAACACTTTCAGATCAAGTGCAAGCAACTTCAAGCTCTTCATCAGATGATGATTCGAGCTACACTCCAGCACCTGCTCCAACTCCAGCTAGACAGCGTCCAACATACAGTACAAATGCTTCAAGTTATCCAACTGGTGAATGTACTTGGGGAGCTAAAACATTAGCACCTTGGGCTGGAGATTACTGGGGTAACGGAGCGCAGTGGGCTACAAGTGCAGCAGCTGCAGGATTCCGTACTGGATCAACTCCACAAGTTGGTGCGATTGCATGTTGGAATGACGGTGGATATGGACACGTAGCGGTTGTTACAGCAGTTTCATCATCAACTAGCATTCAAGTATCAGAATCAAACTATGGTGGAAATCGTACAATCGGTAACAAACGTGGATGGTTCAACCCAACTACAACTTCTGAAGGTTATGTAACATACATCTATCCAAACTAATGAATGAAACGAAGAGGCTCGATTTGAGTCTCTTTTCTTTTTTAGTCTTAAGTTAGGCTAAAAACTAGCAAAACCACTTGAAAATATCGTTAAAATGTGGTAAAATGAAACTTGTCGTGTAAACGATAATACTCATTCTTGATGAATTGTGAAACTGTTGCCCTCGGGTCGTTTTGCAAGTTGAAGTCGAGGAGAGGAAAAAAACAAAAAGGAGAAATACTCATGGCAGTAATTTCAATGAAACAACTTCTTGAGGCTGGTGTACACTTTGGTCACCAAACTCGTCGCTGGAACCCTAAGATGGCTAAGTACATCTTCACTGAGCGTAACGGAATCCACGTTATCGACTTGCAACAAACTGTAAAATACGCTGACCAAGCATACGACTTTATGCGTGATGCAGCAGCTAACGATGCAGTTGTATTGTTTGTTGGTACTAAGAAACAAGCTGCTGACGCTGTTAAAGAAGAAGCAGAACGTTCAGGTCAATACTACATCAACCACCGTTGGTTGGGTGGAACTCTTACTAACTGGGGAACTATCCAAAAACGTATTGCTCGTTTGAAAGAAATCAAACGTATGGAAGAAGAAGGAATCTTCGACGTTCTTCCTAAGAAAGAAGTTGCACTTCTTAACAAACAACGTGCACGTCTTGAAAAATTCTTGGGTGGTATCGAAGACATGCCTCGTA
>CAURCY010000020.1:0-19332 GCA_963523355.1 uncultured Streptococcus sp. | reverse complement strand
CTTCCATGGGGACTATCGGACAGACAGTTTTAGGAATGTATCAGATTTCTGAACTCGTCACATCTATTCTCGTAAATCCCTTTGGCGGAGTCATTTCAGACCGTTTTTCTCGTCGTAAGATTTTAATGGCGGCAGACCTTGTTTGTGGGATTCTTTGTCTGGCTATTTCTTTTATAAGGAATGACAGCTGGATGATTGGAGCTTTGATTTTTGCCAATATTGTTCAGGCTATTGCTTTTGCCTTTTCTAGACCAGCAAATAAGGCCATTATCACCGAATTGGTAGAGAAGGATGAACTGGTCCTCTACAATTCTCGTTTGGAGTTGGTCTTGCAGGTTGTCAGTGTGAGTTCTCCTGTACTTTCTTTTCTGGTTTTACAATTTGCAAGTCTCCATCTGACGCTCTTACTAGATGCTTTGACTTTTTTTATAGCATTTGTTCTAGTGGCCTTACTTCCAAAAGAAGAACCAATGGTTCAAGATAAGAAACCTTTTACTGGGAAAGATATTTTTGCAGATATCAAAGATGGCTTGCACTATATCTGGCATCAAAAAGAGATTTTCTTTCTCCTGTTAGTGGCTTCCAGCGTTAATTTCTTTTTTGCGGCTTTTGAGTTTTTGCTTCCTTTTTCAAATAAACTATATGGAGTACAAGGTGCTTATGCGACTATCTTAACCATGGGTGCGATTGGCTCAATTATAGGAGCACTGATAGCAAATAAATTTAAATCAAGTATGAATACACTTTTGTTCTTATTGATTTTAACAGGAGTAGGAGTTTTCATGATGGGTTTGCCACTGCCCAATATTTTAACCTTTTCTGGAAACCTGATTTGTGAACTCTTTATGACGATTTTTAATATTCACTTCTTTACACAGGTACAGACCAAGATTGATGGAGAATATTTGGGTAGGGTATTGAGTACCATTTTTACACTGGCAATTCTCTTTATGCCGATTGCGAAAGGTTTGATGACCTTTCTTCCAAGTGTCCATCTTTATTCTTTCTTGATTATTGGACTTGGAGTTGTCGCCTTATCCTTCTTAGCTCTAGGCTATGTACGAACTCATTTTGAAAAAGAGACATAAGTTTGCTTGGACTTCAAAAATAATTCCAATCTAAGTGTTTTTTCTGCCCTTCTCCATTGTGAGGAGGGCTTAATTTATGGTAAAATGGTTTTATGAATAAAAGAATGAATGAGTTAGTCGCCTTGCTCAATCGCTATGCGACTGAGTACTATACCAGCGATAATCCCTCGGTTTCAGACAGTGAGTATGACCGTCTTTACCGTGAGTTGGTCGAGTTAGAAACTGCTTATCCAAAGCAAGTGTTAGCAGACAGTCCGACCCATCGTGTTGGTGGCAAGGTTTTAGATGGTTTTGAAAAATACAGTCATCAGTATCCTCTTTATAGTTTGCAGGATGCTTTTTCACGTGAGGAGCTTGAAGCTTTTGATGCGCGTGTTCGTAAGGAAGTGGCTCATCCGACCTATATTTGTGAGCTGAAAATCGATGGTTTATCTATCTCGCTGACTTATGAAAAGGGGATTTTGCTTGCTGGTGCAACACGTGGAGACGGTTCTGTTGGGGAGAATATAACAGAAAACCTTAAGCGTGTTAAGGACATTCCTTTGACCTTGCCAGAAGAACTAGATATCACAGTTCGTGGGGAATGTTACATGCCACGCGCTTCTTTTGACCAGGTCAACCAAGCTCGACAAGAAAATGGAGAGCCTGAATTTGCCAATCCTCGTAATGCGGCGGCAGGAACCTTGCGTCAGTTGGATACAGCTGTAGTTGCCAAGCGCAATCTTGCGACTTTCCTCTATCAAGAAGCTAGCCCTTCAACTCGAGACAGCCAAGAAAAGGTTTTGAAGCATCTCGAACAACTTGGTTTTGTGGTTAATCCTAAGCGAATCTTGGCTGAAAACATAGATGAAATCTGGAATTTTATCCAAGAAGTAGGAGAGGAACGGGAGAATCTGCCTTATGATATCGATGGGGTGGTGATCAAGGTCAATGACCTAGCAGGTCAAGAAGAACTTGGCTTTACTGTTAAGGCTCCAAAGTGGGCAGTAGCCTACAAGTTTCCTGCTGAGGAAAAAGAAGCTAAACTCTTATCAGTTGATTGGACAGTAGGTCGTACTGGAGTTGTCACGCCAACTGCAAATCTGACACCAGTACAACTAGCTGGTACAACTGTTAGCCGTGCGACCCTGCACAATGTGGATTATATTGCTGAAAAAGATATCCGCAAAGACGATACGGTTATCGTTTATAAGGCTGGTGACATCATCCCTGCTGTTTTGCGTGTGGTAGAGTCTAAACGTCTTTCTGAAGAAAAACTAGATATTCCATCACATTGCCCAAGTTGTGACAGTCACTTGCTTCATTTTGAAGATGAGGTGGCTCTCCGTTGTATCAATCCACGTTGCCCTGCCCAAATTATGGAAGGTTTGATTCACTTTGCTTCTCGAGATACTATGAATATTACAGGACTTGGTCCATCTATTGTTGAGAAGCTTTTCGCTGCTAATTTAGTCAAGGATGTGGCGGATATTTACCGTTTGAAAGAAGAAGATTTCCTACTTTTAGAGGGGGTTAAGGAAAAGTCTGCTTCTAAACTGTATCAAGCTATTCAAGCATCCAAGGAAAATTCTGCCGAGAAACTCTTGTTTGGTTTGGGAATTCGCCATGTCGGAAGCAAGGCCAGTCAGCTTTTACTTCAACATTTTCATTCAATTGAAAATCTGGCTCAGGCAGATCCAGATGAAGTGGCTAGTATTGAGAGTCTGGGTGGTGTGATTGCCAATAGTCTTCAGACTTATTTTGCGACAGAAGGCTCTGAAATTCTCCTCAGAGAATTGAGAGAAGCTGGGGTCAATCTGGACTATAAAGGACAGACGGTAGTGGCAGATGCGGCCTTGTCAGGTTTGACCGTTGTATTGACTGGAAAATTGGAACGGCTCAAGCGCTCAGAAGCTAAAAATAAACTCGAAAGTTTGGGTGCTAAAGTGACTGGCAGTGTTTCTAAAAAGACCGACCTCGTCGTGGCAGGTGCAGATGCTGGAAGTAAACTTCAAAAAGCACAAGAACTTGGTATTGAAGTTCGAGATGAAGCTTGGCTCGAAAGTTTGTAAAGAATAGTAGAAGGCTAGATGTTAGATAGTCTGAAACTGTCTATCCTGAAGTGTTTTGACATGAATTGAGTCTATCTTGAGTCAGAAATTAAATTGCTGAATCTATCAGCACCACATAAAAAATTAAATTAAAATTAGAAATTAGGAAAAGAAATGTTAAATTACCCTGTAGTCATCCATTTTCATCGAAAAAACGGGGATTATGCAGCCTGTTCATTTAGTAGAAAACAGGCGGACAATGTTGAAAAATTGTATTATGAAAATAACTTTTTTGGAGCAAAGTTCTCCTTCACAGTTACAAGTCAAGAAAAGTTAGAAAACCTGAAGTTTTCTGTCGAGATTGATGGGACAGTTAAGGAATATTCCGTGCGTTATAACTACTATCCGCTTCTGACAGAAGTTTGGATTTTAGAGGGCGACGAGACTGTTTATTATTCTGAAAACCCAGCCATTGCTAGTCCTTACTACAAAGATCAAAATCCATTTGCTTTTGATAGAGCAATACATAGCGCTAGTTTTGATCACCACTGGGGCTACCAAGGAGAACTAGGTTACAGTCTTTCAGATTATCAGACTAGCTTTAAACTTTGGGCTCCTACGGCTACTGCTGTACAGGTGGTTGTCTACGAAAATACCAGCAACGACGCTCCGATTTGGAAAACCTTTAATCTAGAGCGTGGTAATAGCTATTCATACAGTCATAAGTACAATACCATTGGTGTTTGGAGTCTAGACTTAGATGAAAATCTTGCTGGCAAGGCTTATCAGTATCAGATTGACTTTCCTCACCACCAGACTGTGACGAGAGATCCTTACACGATTGCCACAAGTCCTGACGGCAAACGTTCCGTAATTCTTTCTCATCAAGACAGACAAGTAGAAGGATTTGTGGTCAAACATGGAACAGAAGCGCCTTGGCGTTTGGAAAATCCATGTAAAGCAGTTATCTGTGAAATGCATATCCGAGATTTAACCAAATCTCCGACCTCTGGAGTTGCAGAGCATCTCCGTGGAACCTTCCTTGGTGCTGCCCAGACTGGAACTGTAAACCAATTCGGACAAGCAACCGCCTTTGACTATATCAAAGAACTTGGCTGCAACTATGTTCAACTCCAGCCTATCTTTGATCGCCATAAGGAATACGATGAGGATGGAAATGTAACCTATAACTGGGGTTATGACCCTCAAAACTACAATGCACCAGAACCAAGTTTTTCTAGTAATCCAGATGATCCAGGGCAGGTCATTCGTGATTTGAAGACCATGGTTCAAGCCTATCACGATGCGGGGATTGGTGTCATTATGGACGTGGTTTATAATCACACCTTTTCAACGGTTGATGCACCTTTCCAAACAACTGTCCCTGATTACTACTATCGTATGAATCCAGACGGTACCTTCCAGAATGGAACAGGTGTTGGAAATGAAACAGCCAGTGAACACGAAATGTTCCGCAAGTACATGATTGATTCTCTTCTATACTGGGTACAGGAATACAATATTGACGGCTTCCGTTTTGACTTGATGGGTATTCATAATGTCAAAACCATGCAAGCGATTCGTTGGGCGCTAGATGAGGTTGATCCCCGTATTATCACTTATGGAGAAGGCTGGGATATGGGAACAGGTCTTGCAACTTATGATAAGGCCAAGAAGGATAATGCCTACCAAATGCCAAATATCGGATTCTTCAATGATAATCAGCGTGATGCGGTCAAAGGAGGAGAAGTTTATGGTGCAATCAAGTCAGGATTTGTAAGTGGTGCAGCCACTGAACCAATCATTGCCAAGGCCATTCTTGGTAGCCGAGAATTGGGTTCTTATCTCAGTCCAAACCAGGTTCTCAACTATGTTGAAGCCCATGACAATTACAATCTTCATGATTTGTTGGCGACTCTTCATCCTGATCAAAGTTCAGACCAGATTATGCGCAAGGTTGAGACGGCGACAGTAATGAACCTTCTCATGCAAGGAATGTCCTTTATGGAAATTGGCCAAGAATTTGGTCGAACCAAATTAATTCCGACGGGTGAACATGGACAACTCACTTCGGCAGACCGAGAACGTGCTATGAATAGTTACAACGCTCCTGACAGTGTTAACCAAATAAACTGGGATTTAATCAATGAAAGACAAGAAAGCATTGACTTTGTCCGTCAAATTATTCGACTGAAAACACAGACTAGCGCCTTTTCTTATCCTACATACGAAGAAGTTTACCGTCATGTCTTTGTTCACACAGCTGCAGAAAATAGCGGATGGATTGTTTACGAGATTCACGGGGGGCCAGAACATCTATTGGTAGTATTCAATGCCAAGGGAACTTCCTTATACTTTGAAAATGCAGGAAATCTAGAAATGCTTGTGACCAATAGTCGTTCGAAACAAGAAAATGTCATTGATGATACTAGTGTCGCAGTGCTAAAAGTACTCTCTTAAATGCATAAACTAAAAAGGGTTAGATTGTCTAATCCTTTTTATCATTTATAAGTTTTCAATGAAGATTAGAATCAAGTTTCAAATAGTTTGAAAAACCAAGCTTGTGAAAATAATCTCAAAAAAATTGCAAAAATGGTTGTAATTTTCTGAAAATTTGGTAAAATATATCTTAATCATTTTCAGGAGGACGAGAATTTGACAAGATATCAGAATTTAGTAAATGGAAAATGGAAATCATCTGAAAAAGAAATTACGATTTATTCACCAATCAATCAAGAAGAATTAGGAACAGTACCCGCTATGAGCCAAGCAGAAGTAGATGAGGCTATGAAAGCTGCGCGAGAAGCCCTCCCTGCATGGCGTGATTTATCAGCAGTTGAACGTGCGGCTTATTTGCACAAAACAGCAGCTATTTTAGAACGTGATAAGGAAGAAATCGGTACTATCCTTGCTAAAGAGGTAGCAAAAGGGATTAAAGCAGCTATTGGAGAAGTGGTGCGTACCGCAGACTTGATTCGATATGCTGCTGAGGAAGGTCTTCGTATCACTGGCCAAGCAATGGAAGGTGGCGGCTTTGAGGCAGTGAGTAAAAATAAACTGGCTGTTGTTCGTCGCGAGCCAGTTGGGGTTGTTTTAGCAATCGTACCATTTAACTATCCAGTTAACCTTTCTGGATCTAAAATTGCACCTGCCTTGATTGCAGGGAATGTGGTCATGTTTAAGCCACCAACTCAAGGTTCTATTTCTGGTCTCTTGCTGGCTAAAGCATTTGAAGAAGCAGGAATTCCAGCAGGTGTTTTCAACACCATTACGGGTCGTGGTTCAGAAATTGGGGATTATATCATTGAGCACAAAGAAGTCAACTTCATCAACTTTACAGGCTCAACTCCTATCGGAGAACGTATTGGTCGTTTAGCTGGTATGCGTCCTATCATGTTGGAGCTTGGTGGGAAAGATGCAGCCCTAGTACTAGAAGATGCAGATTTGGAACATGCTGCCAAGCAAATTGTTGCGGGTGCCTTTAGCTATTCAGGTCAACGTTGCACGGCCATTAAACGTGTCATTGTTCTCGAAAGTGTTGCAGATACATTAGCTACTTTGCTTCAAGCAGAGGTTGCTAAATTAACAGTTGGTGATCCATTTGACAATGCTGATATTACACCTGTTATTGACAATGCTTCAGCCGACTTCATCTGGGGCTTGATTGAGGATGCACAAGAAAAAGGGGCTCAGGCTCTTACACAAATCAAACGTGAGGGCAATCTTCTCTGGCCAGTGCTTTTTGACCAAGTTACAAAAGATATGAAAGTAGCATGGGAAGAGCCATTTGGCCCTGTTTTACCAATTATTAGTGTGGCTAATGTAGAAGAAGCAATTGTCTTTGCCAACGAATCTGAATTCGGCCTTCAATCCTCAGTCTTTACAAATGATTTCAAAAAGGCCTTTGAAATTGCTGAAAAACTTGAAGTGGGTACAGTTCATATAAATAATAAAACCCAGCGTGGTCCAGATAATTTCCCATTCCTTGGTGTCAAAGGTTCTGGCGCTGGAGTGCAAGGAATTAAATATAGTATTGAAGCGATGACAAATGTCAAATCCATTGTTTTTGATGTGAAATGAAATGTAAAATCAGGAGATTCGTTTCCTGATTTATTTTTTTACTTAAAATTATATTTTTTGTTAGCTAAATAACGAACTTTGTGATAGTATTATTAAAAAACAATTCGTTTTCAAAGCGTTTCTGAAAATTTCTTGATTTACAAGTGAACACATCAGTGAATTTGTTGAAGACTTTCAAAAGATTTTTTTGCAAATTCCGTAATTTACTTGAATCTTCCCTAAAAAGGTAGTATAATAAATCTATAGAAAACGCTTACAGAAAAGAGGAGGTATTATGGATAAAAGAGAAGCTTTGCGCACCTTTATGACAGGAGAAAATTTTCACCTTCAGCATTATCTAGGAGCACATAGGGAAGAACTAAATGGAGAGTACGGTTATACATTTCGTGTGTGGGCTCCCAACGCTCAGGCTGTCCACTTGGTAGGAGATTTCACCAATTGGGTAGAAAATCAAATTCCAATGGAACGAAATGAATTTGGTGTCTGGGAAGTCTTTACCAGCCTTGCTCATGAAGGCCAAATTTACAAGTATCATATCACACGTGCAAATGGTCATCAGCTGATGAAGATTGACCCTTTGGCTGTACGGTATGAGGCACGACCTGGTACTGGTGCTATTTTAACAGATATTCCAGAAAAGAAATGGAAGGATGGTCTCTGGCTAGCTCGTAGAAAACGCTTGAGCTTTGAAGAGCGTCCTGTCAATATTTACGAGGCTCATGCTGGCTCTTGGAAGAGAAATCCTGATGGCACACCTTATAGTTTTGCTCAATTGAAAGATGAACTCATTCCTTACTTGGTTGAGATGAACTATACTCATATTGAGTTTATGCCTTTGATGTCTCACCCACTAGGTTTGAGTTGGGGCTATCAGCTTATGGGTTACTTTGCTCTAGAGCATGCCTATGGTCGCCCTGAAGAGTTTCAAGATTTTGTTGAGGAATGTCACTTAAACAATATTGGGGTTATTGTAGACTGGGTACCTGGTCATTTCACCATTAATGATGATGCCTTAGCTTATTATGACGGGACACCGACTTTTGAGTACCAAGACCATAATAAGGCTCATAACTACGGTTGGGGAGCACTCAATTTTGACCTTGGAAAGAATGAAGTCCAGTCCTTCTTGATTTCTAGCATTAAGTTTTGGATTGACTTTTATCATTTGGATGGTATTCGCGTGGATGCGGTTAGCAACATGCTCTATCTTGACTACGATGATGCTCCATGGACACCTAATAAAGATGGTGGCAATCTCAACTATGAGGGTTATTATTTCCTTCAACGCTTGAATGATGTGATTAAACTAGTTCATCCAGACGTGATGATGATAGCTGAGGAAAGTTCATCAGCTACTCAGATTACTGACACTAAGGATTCAGATGGTCTTGGCTTCGACTACAAATGGAATATGGGTTGGATGAATGACATCCTCCGTTTCTATGAAGAAGATCCGATTTATCGTAAATACGACTTTAACCTGGTGACTTTCAGCTTTATGTATGTCTTCAAAGAGAATTATCTCCTACCATTCTCACACGATGAAGTGGTTCATGGCAAGAAGAGTATGATGCACAAGATGTGGGGAGATCGCTATAATCAATTCGCAGGCTTGCGCAATCTCTACACTTACCAAATTTGTCACCCAGGTAAAAAATTGCTCTTCATGGGTAGTGAATATGGGCAATTCCTAGAATGGAAATCTGAAGAACAGTTGGAATGGTCAAACCTAGAAGATCCAATGAATGCTAAGATGAAGTATTTCACTTCTCAGCTAAATCAGTTTTACAAAGACCACCGCTGTCTGTGGGAAATTGATACCAGCTATGATGGTATTGAAATCATCGATGCGGATAATAGAGACCAGAGTGTTCTTTCCTTCATCCGTAAGGGTAAGAAGGATGATATGTTAGTCTGTATCTTTAATATGGCACCTGTTGAACGAAAAGATTTTACAATCGGGCTTCCTGTTGCAGGGATTTACGAAGAAGTCTGGAATACTGAGTTAGAAGAGTGGGGAGGCGTTTGGAAAGAACATAATCAAACTGTGCAAACGCAAGAAGGACTATGGAAAGATTATGAGCAGACCTTGACCTTTACCCTACCGGCTATGGGAGCAAGTGTTTGGAAAATCAAACGCCGCTTGAAACCTACTAAAACCGTCACAAGTAAAAACCAAAAAGGAGTAGAAAATGAAGAATGAAATGTTAGCTTTGATTCTTGCTGGTGGGCAAGGAACTCGTCTCGGTAAACTCACTCAAAGCATTGCAAAACCAGCTGTGCAATTTGGTGGGCGCTACCGTATCATTGACTTTGCTCTTTCAAACTGTGCCAACTCAGGCATCAACAATGTTGGAGTCATTACACAGTACCAACCACTTGCTCTCAACAACCATATTGGGAATGGTTCAAGCTGGGGACTAGATGGTATCAATTCTGGTGTCTCTATTCTTCAACCTTATTCTGCAAGTGAAGGAAATCGTTGGTTTGAGGGGACTAGCCACGCTATTTACCAAAATATTGATTATATCGACAGTGTCAATCCTGAGTATGTCTTGATTCTATCTGGGGACCATATCTACAAAATGGATTATGATGATATGCTCCAGTCTCACAAAGATAATAATGCCAGCTTGACAGTAGCGGTTTTAGACGTCCCTCTTAAAGAAGCTAGTCGTTTTGGTATTATGAACACAGATGCCAATAACCGCATTGTTGAATTTGAAGAAAAACCAGCTCAACCTAAATCTACAAAAGCTTCTATGGGAATTTACATTTTTGATTGGCAACGTCTGCGCAATATGCTTGTTACTGCTGAAAAGAGCAATGTCGATATGTCAGACTTCGGTAAGAATGTCATTCCAAATTACCTTGAGTCAGGTGAAAGTGTCTATGCATATGAGTTTAATGGCTACTGGAAAGATGTTGGTACGATTGAGTCACTTTGGGAAGCAAATATGGAGTACATTTCTCCAGAGAATGCCTTGGATAGCCGTAACCGTCAATGGAAGATTTACTCAAGAAACTTAATTTCACCACCAAACTTCCTTGGGGCAAATGCTGATGTGGAAGATTCCTTGGTTGTCGATGGCTGTTTCGTAGATGGAACTGTTAAACATTCTATCCTCTCAACAGGTGCGCAAGTTCGCGAAGGGGCAGAAGTAGTAGATTCAGTTATCATGAGTGGTGCAATTGTCGGTCAGGGAGCTAAAATCAAACGTGCCATTATTGGTGAAGGTGCGGTTATTTCTGACGGTGTCGAAATTGATGGAACAGAAGAAGTACAAGTTGTAGGATATAATGAAGTAGTGGGGGTAGCAACAGATGAAGATTGATAAATATTCTGCCATTTTAGGAAATACAGTTGGTTTTCATGATATGTCAACATTGACGGACCACCGTCCAGTAGCAAGTTTGCCATTTGGTGGAAAATATCGTTTGATTGACTTCCCGCTTTCTAGTCTTGCTAATGCAGGTGTTCGTAGTGTCTTTGGTATTTTCCAGCAGGATAATATCAGCTCAGTCTTTGACCATATCCGTTCAGGGCGTGAGTGGGGGTTGTCAACTCTTCTTAGCCACTATTATCTAGGTATTTATAATACACGCGTTGAGAGTAGTACAGTTGGAAAAGAATACTACCAACAGCTTCTTACTTATTTGAAACGTTCCGGCTCAAACCAAACGGTTGCCCTCAACTGTGATGTTCTGATTAACATTGATTTGAACCAAGTTTTCCATCTACATAGTACAACAAAAGGGCCTATCACTGTAGTTTATAAAAAACTAGCTAAGAAAGACATTTCAGAAGTAAATGCAATCTTGGAAGTGGATGAAACAGACCATGTTCGTTCTCATAAACTCTTTGATAGCAAGCTGCCAGCTCAAATTTATAACATGTCCACGGATATCTTTGTCGTTGATACACCTTGGTTGATTGAACGCTTGGAAGAAGAAGCTAAAAAAGAACATCCAGAGAAGTTGCGCTATGTTTTACGGGATTTGGCTGCAAAAGAAGGGGCTTTTGCCTACGAGTACACAGGTTATCTGGCAAATATTCATTCTGTAGAGTCTTATTACAAAGCTAACAAAGATATGCTTGAATCACAAAAATTCTACTCTCTCTTCTCACCAAATCAAAAGATTTATACAAAGGTCAAAAACGAAGAGCCAACTTACTATGCCAATACATCTAAGGTAAGTACTTCTCAGTTTGCCTCTGGTAGTATTATTGAAGGTCAAGTGGCTAATTCTGTTTTATCACGTAATATTCATGTCCATAAGGATAGCTTGGTTAAAGATAGTCTGCTCTTCCCTCGTGTTGTTATTGGAGAAGGATCTCAGGTCGAATATGCTATCTTGGACAAGGGTGTGGAAGTTGCGGATGGAGTTGTGATCCGTGGAACTGCAGAACATCCAGTCGTCGTTAAGAAAGGTGCTAAAGTAACAGAGGATATTCATTCATGAAAATTTTATTTGTAGCAGCTGAGGGTGCACCCTTTTCAAAAACAGGTGGTTTGGGAGACGTCATTGGCGCTCTTCCTAAATCACTGGTAAAAGTGGGACATGAAGTTGCAGTAATTTTACCCTACTATGACATGGTAGAGGCTAAATTTGGAAATCAGATTGAAGATGTTCTTCATTTTGAGGTGAGTGTTGGTTGGCGCAGACAGTACTGTGGGATTAAGAAAACAGTCTTAAATGGTGTAACCTTCTACTTTATTGACAACCAATATTATTTCTTCCGTGGTCATGTTTACGGTGATTTTGATGACGGTGAACGCTTTGCTTTCTTCCAACTGGCTGCCATTGAGGCTATGGAAAGGATTGACTTTATTCCTGACCTTCTCCATGTTCATGACTACCATACAGCTATGATTCCTTTCTTGTTGAAGGAAAAATACCGTTGGATTCAAGCCTATCAAGGAATTAAAACTGTTTTAACCATTCATAATTTGGAATTCCAAGGACAATTTTCAGAAGGAATGTTATGGGATTTGTTTGGAGTTGGCTTTGAGCGTTATGCTGATGGTACCCTTCGCTGGAATAACTGTCTGAACTGGATGAAGGCTGGTATTCTCTATGCGGATCGTGTTTCAACCGTTTCGCCTAGCTATGCTCATGAAATTATGACTAGTCAGTTTGGATGTAACTTGGATCAGATTCTTCGAATGGAGTCTGGTAAGGTCTCTGGTATCGTAAATGGGATTGATGCTGACCTTTATAATCCTCAGACGGATGCCCTTTTAGACTATCATTTTAATCAGGAAGATTTGTCTGGGAAGGCCCAAAATAAGGCAAAATTGCAAGAGAGAGTTGGCTTGCCAGTTAGAACTGACGTTCCACTGGTGGGAATTGTTTCTCGTTTGACACGTCAAAAAGGTTTTGATGTGGTGGTGGAAAGTCTGCACCATATCTTGCAAGATGATGTTCAGATTGTTCTTTTGGGAACTGGAGATCCAGCCTTTGAAGGAGCTTTCTCATGGTTTGCTCAGATTTACCCAGACAAGCTATCAGCAAATATCACTTTTGATGTCAAACTAGCTCAAGAAATCTACGCTGCTTGTGACCTCTTCCTCATGCCGAGTCGTTTTGAACCGTGTGGCTTGTCTCAAATGATGGCGATGCGGTACGGAACCTTGCCATTGGTTCATGAAGTTGGTGGCTTGCGCGATACTGTCCGCGCTTTCAATCCAATCGAAGGAAGCGGTACTGGCTTTAGCTTTGACAATCTATCTCCTTACTGGTTGAATTGGACTTTCCAAACAGCTTTGGACTTGTATAGAAACCATCCTGATGTTTGGAGAAACCTACAAAAACAAGCTATGGAGTGTGATTTCTCATGGGATACAGCCTGCAGGTCATACCTTGACTTGTACCATAGTTTAGTTAATTAATAGATAAAATCGTATGATGACTTCATACGATTTTTGGGCTATTTAGAGAGGAGAACTGATGTCTCAAGTAAAAGGTTTGTGTGTTATGGATGTTGATGGAACCTTAATCCTAGAAGAAATGATTGATCTTTTGGGTAGAGAGGCAGGTCGTGAGGAGGAAATTTCGCAGATTACAAGTCGGGCAATGCGAGGAGAGTTGAACTTTGAAAGCAGTTTACGAGACAGAGTGTCCTTCTTGGAAGGCCTTCCTATTTCGGTCTTTGATAAAGTCTTCAAGTCTATTCATCTAACGCCAAATGCCCAGAAATTTATTTCCATTCTCCAAAAGAATGGAATCCTAGTAGGTCTGGTGTCCGGTGGTTTTACTCCAATAGTTGAGAGATTAGCAAAATCTCTTGGAGTTGCCTATTTCTCTGCCAACCAACTTGAAGTCAAAGATGGTCTTTTAGCAGGAAAATTAGTTGGACAAATTATCAATCCCGAGATCAAAAAAGAGACTCTGGAAAAATGGAGAGAGGAACTAAAACTTCCTCAAGAAAGAACTGTTGCAATCGGTGACGGGGCTAATGACTTATTAATGTTGAAGTCAGCAGGACTGGGAATTGCTTTTTGTGCCAAAGAAGTACTGAAACAAGAAATACCAAACCATGTTGACAAGAGGGATTTTTTAGAAGTTCTTCCCTTGATTGACTGTTTAGAATGAGGTGAAATATGAAGATTGTAATTGCACCAGATTCATTTAAGGAAAGCTTGACAGCTCAACAGGTAGCTGAAGCAATAAAAAGAGGCTTCCAACAATCGATAGCAGATGTAGAATGTCTCCTCTGCCCTGTTGGTGATGGTGGCGAAGGTACAGTAGATTCCATTCGACATTCTCTTGAACTTGAAGAAAAATGGATCCAAGTGACAGGACCTTTTGGACAAAAAGAAGCCATGCGCTATTTTCAAAAAGGGGAACTGGCGCTATTTGAAGTTGCCGACTTGGTTGGTCTTGGAAAGATTCCGATAGAGAAACGAAATCCACTTCAAATCAAAACTTGTGGTATTGGAGAATTGATTCGTCATCTCATTGCTAAAGGGATTACAGAAATCTATATCGGCGTTGGTGGCACGGCCAGTAATGACGGAGGAATTGGAATCGCTGCTGGTTTAGGTTATCGATTTTATGATAGGGATGGAAATGTCTTACCGGCTTGCGGTCAATCCTTACTAAAATTAGCTTCTGTTTCAATAGAAAATCGCTACGAAATTCCAGAAGATGTTCAAATTCGTATTTTAGCAGATGTCGTGAGTCCCTTATGTGGTTATCAAGGTGCGACTTACACTTTTGGCAAACAAAAAGGTTTACATCCTACTATGTTTGCAGTCGTAGATCAGGCAATCCAAGATTTTTATAAAAAAGTTTCACATGCAACATTGCAAATTAAAGGAGCAGGAGCCGGGGGAGGCATTGCTGGCGGTTTGTGTGCTTATGCTCAGGCAAATATCGTGTCGGGAATTGATACCTGTTTAGATTTGATTGATTTTGATAAGAAAGTTGCAGATGCTGACTTGGTTATCGTTGGCGAAGGTAGACTGGACAGTCAAAGCTTTGCTGGGAAAGCGCCGATAGGCGTAGCAAAAAGAACCCCTGTCGGAGTTCCTGTCATTGCTATTTGTGGTAGTCTTGCTGAAGATTTACCTTCCTTACCATTTGAGAATATCCAAGCGGCTTTTTCAATTTTGGAGAAAAGTGAACCTCTAGAAGATAGTTTGAAAAATGCCAGTCTCTATTTGGAGCACACGGCTGCCAATATAGGGCATTTATTAAATATGCGCAAGATTTAGCCAAACCATTTCTTCCAGATGGATGTTTTGGCTGGTTCTTCCTTTTTAACTTCCCAAAGTTTTGCAAAAGCAAGTCGAAGGTCCTTTTCTTCTACTTGTACTGGTGCATTGCTATGGATAATCAGACCAAAAGGAGAAGAAGTATGCTCTTCAGATACAATGGTAGCTTGACTATCAGTTTCTTTAGCTTCTTTTAAGTAGAAAACTTGCTTGTCAAATTCGATATTTGGTGAAATCTTCACAAATATTGGTTCTGCTTTTTCCTGAAGGTTTTCTAAAATAGATAAAAAGCCTTTTTCTAACTGAGGGCTATTTGCTGTGTCAATATCTGCATATCCAAGAACTCTTTCCTCAAAAGTACCAAGATAGCGTCTTTGCTCATCCGGATTTAATTTTGCTCCACCATGAGCTTTTTCAAGTAATTGTTTTGATAAATCTGTCATGAAAACAGTATATCATAAAAGTTAGAATAAAACAGACAAAAGAAAGCGATTACTTTATAAAGTTAAGGAAAATTTGCACAAAGATAACGTTTTTTCTTGAAAAACGCTTATTTTTAAGGTATCATAGAGGTGTAAAAAATTTAACTCAAAGGAGAGTAAAAAATGTCAATTATTACTGATGTTTACGCTCGCGAAGTCCTAGACTCACGCGGTAACCCAACACTTGAAGTAGAAGTTTATACTGAATCAGGTGCTTTCGGACGTGGTATGGTTCCATCAGGAGCTTCTACTGGTGAACACGAAGCAGTTGAACTTCGCGACGGTGACAAATCTCGTTACGGTGGTCTTGGTACACAAAAAGCTGTTGACAACGTAAACAACATCATCGCTGAAGCTATCATCGGCTACGATGTACGTGATCAACAAGCTATCGACCGTGCTATGATCGCTCTTGACGGTACTCCTAACAAAGGTAAATTGGGTGCAAACGCAATCCTTGGTGTGTCTATCGCTGTAGCTCGTGCTGCTGCTGACTACCTTGAAATCCCACTTTACAGCTACCTTGGTGGATTCAACACTAAAGTTCTTCCAACTCCAATGATGAACATCATCAACGGTGGTTCTCACTCTGACGCTCCAATCGCTTTCCAAGAGTTCATGATCTTGCCAGTTGGTGCGCCAACATTTAAAGAAGCTCTTCGTTACGGTGCTGAAATCTTCCACGCTCTTAAGAAAATCCTTAAATCACGTGGTTTGGAAACTGCCGTAGGTGACGAAGGTGGATTCGCTCCTCGTTTCGAAGGAACTGAAGACGGTGTTGAAACTATCCTTGCTGCGATCGAAGCTGCTGGATATGTTCCTGGTAAAGATGTATTTATCGGATTTGACTGTGCTTCATCAGAATTCTACGATAAAGAACGTAAAGTTTACGACTACACTAAATTTGAAGGTGAAGGCGCTGCTGTTCGTACATCTGCAGAACAAATCGACTACCTTGAAGAATTGGTTAACAAATACCCAATCATCACTATCGAAGATGGTATGGATGAAAACGACTGGGATGGTTGGAAAGCTCTTACTGAACGTCTTGGTAAGAAAGTACAACTTGTTGGTGACGACTTCTTCGTAACAAACACTGACTACCTTGCACGTGGTATCCAAGAAGGTGCTGCTAACTCAATCCTTATCAAAGTTAACCAAATCGGTACTCTTACTGAAACTTTTGAAGCTATCGAAATGGCTAAAGAAGCTGGTTACACTGCCGTTGTATCACACCGTTCAGGTGAAACTGAAGATTCAACAATCGCTGACATCGCAGTTGCAACTAACGCAGGACAAATCAAGACTGGTTCACTTTCACGTACAGACCGTATCGCTAAATACAACCAATTGCTTCGCATCGAAGACCAACTTGGTGAAGTAGCTGAATACCGTGGATTGAAATCATTCTACAACCTTAAAAAATAAAATAGTTCAGTGAACTATTTTATCCCGAACCTTGAAATTCAAAAGTTCGGCCGTTGATTTAACAACGTTTTAAGCCCCTCGGATTTTATCCGAAGGGCTATTTTTGTATTTAGAGGGCAAAAAAGGGGCAAAACATTTCAAGACAGCTCATTTACTAATAAATCTGATTCAGCTAATATAATTGAAAATGATGGAAAAAAGGGTGAATTTATGATATACTTTAACGTAGGACCTTTTTAGAAATTTTGAAAGAGTATTAAAAATTTAAAATGAGAAAAATTGTTATCAATGGTGGCTTGCCCCTGCAAGGTGAGATTACCATTAGTGGCGCAAAAAATAGTGTAGTAGCTTTGATTCCAGCTATTATTTTGGCTGATGATGTGGTGACTTTGGATTGTGTTCCAGATATTTCCGATGTTGCTAGTCTTGTCGAAATTATGGAGTTAATGGGTGCTACCGTTAAGCGTTATGACGATGTGTTAGAGATTGATCCAAGAGGTGTTCAAAATATTCCAATGCCTTATGGGAAAATCAATAGTCTTCGTGCATCTTATTATTTTTATGGAAGTCTTTTAGGTCGCTTTGGTGAAGCTACTGTTGGTTTACCTGGTGGATGTGATTTGGGACCTCGCCCTATTGACCTACACCTTAAGGCTTTTGAAGCTATGGGTGCCACTGTTAGCTACGAGGGAGATAACATGAAGTTATCTGCTAAAGATACAGGACTTCATGGTGCAAGTATTTACATGGACACGGTTAGTGTAGGGGCAACGATCAATACGATGATTGCTGCGGTTAAAGCGAATGGTCGTACTATTATTGAAAATGCAGCCCGTGAACCTGAAATTATTGATGTAGCTACCCTCTTGAATAATATGGGAGCCCATATCCGCGGTGCAGGGACTAATATCATCATTATTGATGGTGTTGAAAGATTACATGGAACCCGTCATCAGGTGATTCCAGACCGTATCGAAGCAGGAACATATATTTCCTTAGCTGCTGCAGTCGGTAAGGGAATTCGTATCAACAATGTATTATACGAACACTTAGAAGGATTCATCGCTAAGTTGGAAGAGATGGGTGTGAGAATGACTGTATCTGAAGACAGTATTTTTGTCGAAGAACAGTCTAATTTGAAAGCAATCAATATTAAGACAGCTCCTTATCCTGGTTTTGCTACTGACTTGCAACAACCAATTACTCCTCTCTTGTTAACAGCAGAGGGGCGTGGTACCATTATTGATACCATTTATGAAAAACGAGTAAACCATGTTTTTGAACTAGCAAAGATGGATGCAGATATTACGACTACAAACAACTACATTTTATATACCGGTGGACGTAGTTTACGTGGTGCAAATGTAAAAGCAACTGACCTGAGAGCTGGTGCAGCTTTAGTTATTGCTGGTTTGATGGCCGAGGGGCAAACTGAAATTACAAATATCGAGTTTATCTTACGTGGTTATTCTGATATTATTGAAAAATTACGTAATCTAGGAGCGGATATTACACTTGTTGAAGAATAAACCGTAGAGGTGTTTATGAATATTTGGACCAAATTAGCAATGTTTTCTTTTTTTGAAACGGATCGCTTGTATTTGCGTCCTTTCTTTTTTAGTGATAGTCAGGACTTCCATGAGATAGCCTCAAATCCTGAAAATCTTCAATTTATTTTCCCAACTCAGGCAAGTCTGGAAGAAAGTCAATATGCACTGGCCAATTACTTTATGAAGTCCCCTTTGGGAGTGTGGGCTATTTGTGACCAGAAAAATCAACAAATGATTGGTTCTATTAAGTTTGAAAAGCTAGATGAAATAAAAAAAGAAGCAGAAATTGGTTATTTTTTGAGAAAAGACGCTTGGTCGCAAGGGTTCATGACAGAAGTTGTTAAAAAACTTTGTCAGCTTTCTTTTGAGGAATTTGGTTTAAAACAACTATCCATCATTACCCACCTTGAAAATGAAGCTAGTCAACGGGTTGCTCTTAAGTCTGGATTTCGTTTGTTCCGTCAGTTTAAAGGAAGTGATCGCTATACAAGAAAAATGCGAGATTATCTTGAGTTTCGCTTTGTAAAGGGAGAAATTAATGAGTAAACACCAAGAAATTCTAAGTTATTTGGAAGAATTACCTGTTGGTAAAAGAGTCAGTGTTCGAAGCATTTCCAACCATCTAGGAGTCAGTGATGGAACGGCCTATCGGGCCATTAAAGAAGCTGAAAACCGTGGAATTGTAGAGACTCGCCCAAGAAGTGGTACTATCCGTGTTAAATCTCAGAAAGTTGCTATAGAGAGATTAACTTTTGCTGAAATTGCTGAAGTGACTTCTTCTGAGGTTCTGGCTGGACAAGACGGTTTAGAGAGAGAATTTAGTAAGTTCTCCATCGGTGCCATGACTGAGCAAAATATTTTATCTTACCTTCATGATGGGGGACTCTTGATTGTTGGTGACCGGACTCGTATTCAATTATTAGCGCTGGAAAATGAAAATGCAGTTCTGGTTA
>CAURCY010000019.1:0-19585 GCA_963523355.1 uncultured Streptococcus sp. | reverse complement strand
TTACCAGCTCGGCTTTCAATCTAAAAGAAGGGCGACACCTTCAAAAAGGGGATTCAAAGAAAATCATCATCCACGAAGAGCTGGCTAAGAAGAATAGTCTTTCGCTTCATGACAAGATTACCTTAGAAGCTGGTCAGTCAGAAGCTGGCAAAGGACAAACAGTAGAGTTTGAAATCGTCGGAATCTTCTCTGGTAAAAAACAAGAGAAATTTACAGGTTTGTCTTCTGACTTCAGTGAAAACCAAGTCTTTACAGACTATGAAAGTAGCCAAAGCCTTCTGGGAAATAGTGAACCGCAAGTCAGTGCAGCGCGCTTCTATGTAGAAAATCCTAAGGAAATGGACGGACTCATGAAGCAGGTAGAAAACTTGGCCTTGGAAAATCAAGGCTACCAAGTTGAGAAGGAAAACAAGGCCTTTGAACAAATCAAAGACTCAGTGGCTACTTTCCAAACCTTTCTGACAATCTTCCTTTATGGGATGTTGATAGCTGGAGCTGGAGCCTTAATTTTGGTCTTATCTCTCTGGTTGAGAGAAAGGGTCTACGAAGTGGGAATTTTACTTGCACTTGGAAAAGGCAAGAGCTCGATTTTCCTACAATTCTGTTTAGAGGTAGTTTTGGTATCTCTCGGTGCCTTGCTTCCATCCTTTATCGCTGGAAATGCCATTACATCCTATCTGCTCCAAACCCTACTAGCAAGTGGAGATCAGGCAAGCTTACAAGATACACTAGCCAAAACAAGCAGTTTATCAACCAGCATCTTATCTTTTGCAGAATCCTATGTTTTTCTAGTTCTGCTTAGTTGCTTATCTGTAGCCCTTTGTTTCCTATTCTTATTTAGAAAATCACCGAAAGAAATTTTATCATCTATTAGTTAAGAAGGAGAAATCATGACTTTATTACAATTGCAAGATGTTACCTACCGTTATAAGAACACTGCTGAAGCAGTTTTATATCAGATCAATTATAATTTTGAACCCGGAAAATTTTATAGTATCATTGGTGAGTCAGGAGCAGGAAAATCCACTCTCTTGTCCCTACTGGCTGGTCTAGATAGTCCTGTTGAAGGTTCTATCCTTTTCCAAGGAGAGGACATTCGTAAGAAGGGCTATTCCTACCATCGCATGCACCATATTTCCCTGGTCTTTCAAAATTATAACTTGATAGATTATCTTTCTCCGCTGGAAAATATCCGCTTGGTCAACAAAAAGGCAAGCAAGGATACACTTCTTGAGCTTGGTTTGGATGAAAGTCAGATCAAGCGGAATGTTCTCCAGTTATCAGGTGGTCAACAGCAACGTGTTGCCATTGCTCGTAGTTTGGTATCAGAAGCTCCAGTTATTCTAGCGGATGAGCCAACAGGAAATCTGGACCCTAAAACTGCTGGAGATATTGTCGAACTGCTCAAATCACTTGCCCAGAAAACAGGTAAATGTGTCATCGTCGTAACTCACAGCAAAGAAGTGGCACAAGCGTCAGATATTACACTTGAGTTGAAGGACAAGAAACTGACTGAAACTCGCAATACGACGAAATAATATGAGCTTTTTCAGTTATACTCTTCGAAAATCAAATTCAAACCACGTCAGCGTCGCCTTACCGTACTCAAGTACAGCTTGCGGCTAGCTTCCTAGTTTGCTCTTTGATTTTCATTGAGTATTAGAACTATAAAATAGAATAAAATCTAGAAAGGGAACCTATGTTACACAACGCATTTGCCTATGTTACAAGGAAGTTTTTCAAATCGATTGTCATCTTCCTGATTATTCTCCTCATGGCGAGCTTGAGTTTGGTCGGCTTGTCGATCAAGGGAGCTACTGCCAAGGCTTCTCAGGAGACCTTTAAAAATATCACCAATAGCTTCTCCATGCAAATCAATCGTCGCGTCAATCAAGGAACGCCACGTGGTGCTGGGAATATCAAGGGTGAAGATATCAAAAAAATCACCGAAAACAAGGCCATCGAGTCTTATGTTAAACGCATCAACGCTATCGGAGATTTGACTGGATATGAACTCATCGAAACGCCAGATACTAAGAAAAATCTGACACCTGACCGTGCCAAACATTTTGGAAGTAGCTTGATGATTACAGGTGTCAATGACTCCTCCAAAGAAGACAAGTTTGTCTCTGGTTCTTATAAGTTGGTCGAAGGTGAGCACTTAACAAACGACGACAAGGACAAGATCCTCCTGCACAAGGACTTGGCAGCCAAACACGGCTGGAAAGTAGGGGATAAGGTCAAACTAGACTCCAATATCTATGATGCAGACAATGAAAAAGGTGCCAAGGAAACAGTCGAAGTGACAATCAAGGGACTCTTTGATGGTCATAATAAGTCAGCAGTAACCTACTCACAAGAACTCTATGAAAATACAGCTATCACAGACATTCACACTGCTGCAAAACTTTATGGATACACAGAAGACACAGCTATTTATGGGGACGCAACCTTCTTTGTAACAGCGGACAAGAACTTGGATGATGTTATGAAAGAGTTGAATGGCATCAGTGGTATCAACTGGAAGAGCTATACACTCGTTAAGAGCTCATCTAACTACCCAGCTCTTGAGCAATCCATCTCTGGTATGTACAAGATGGCCAATCTCCTCTTCTGGGGTAGCTTGAGTTTCTCAGTTCTTCTCCTTGCCCTCTTACTCAGCCTTTGGATCAATGCCCGTCGCAAGGAAGTGGGTATTCTCCTCTCTATTGGTCTCAAGCAGGCAAGTATCTTGGGTCAATTCATCACTGAATCCATCTTGATTGCCATCCCTGCTCTTGTTTCTGCTTACTTCTTAGCCACTTACACAGCGCGTGCAATCGGAAATACTGTTCTTGCCAATGTCACTTCAGGTGTTGCCAAGCAAGCCAGCAAGGCTGCTCAAGCCTCTAACCTTGGTGGTGGTGCAGAAGTAGATGGCTTTAGCAAGACCTTGTCGAGCCTAGATATTTCCATTCAGACATCAGACTTTATCATCGTCTTTGTCCTTGCCTTGGTTCTAGTGGTTCTCGTTATGGCGCTTGCTTCAAGCAATCTCCTCAGAAAACAACCAAAAGAGCTCTTGCTCGATAGCGAATAAAAAACTTGCTACCTATTCTCCCCTAAATGGGGTATAATATAGGTAGCATTTTTATCTATTTTATCTTGATAAGGCCTCTTTCTTTCAGGATGAAACTGATATAATTTACAAGAAATTTAAAGGAATGTGAAACGTTTTTTCTATGAAAATTTTAATTGTAGAAGATGAAGAGATGATCCGTGAGGGGGTCAGTGATTATTTGACGGATTGTGGTTATGAAACCATTGAGGCTGCAGATGGGCAAGAAGCCTTAGAAAAATTTTCCAGCTATGAAGTAGCCTTGGTTTTACTGGATATCCAGATGCCCAAGCTCAATGGCTTAGAAGTCATAGCGGAGATTCGTAAGACTAGTCAGGTCCCTGTCTTGATGCTGACCGCCTTTCAGGATGAGGAATATAAGATGAGTGCCTTTGCCTCTCTGGCAGATGGCTATCTGGAAAAACCCTTCTCCCTCTCCCTATTAAAAGTGAGGGTGGATGCAATTTTCAAGCGCTACTACGATACGGGACGAACCTTTTCCTATAAGGATACTAAGGTGGATTTTGAGAGCTACAGTGCCAGCCTAGCAGGTGAGGAAGTAGCCATCAATGCTAAAGAGTTGGAAATTTTGGACTATCTGGTGAAAAATGAAGGAAGGGCATTGACTCGATCTCAGATAATCGATGCCGTATGGAAAGCGACAGATGAGGTTCCCTTTGACCGTGTCATTGATGTTTATATCAAGGAACTGCGGAAAAAGCTAGACTTGGATTGCATCCTCACTGTGCGCAATGTTGGTTATAAATTGGAGCGAAAATGAAACGAACAGGTTTATTTACAAAGATATTTATCTATACCTTCTCGATTTTTAGTGTTCTGGTTATTTGCCTTCATTTAGCTATTTATTTTCTTTTTCCTTCGACTTATCTGAGTCATCGTCAGGAAACCATTGGTCAGAAGGCAACAGCCATTGCCCAGTCCCTAGAAGGGAAAGATAGGCAGAATATCGAGCAAGTGTTAGACTTGTATTCCCAGACTAGTGATATCAAGGGGGCCGTTAAGGGCGAGATGACCGAGGACAAGTTAGAAGTCAAAGACAGCCTTCCTCTGGACACAGGCCGCCAGACCACCTCTCTCTTTATTGAGGAGCGTGAGGTGACAACGCAAGACGGTGGTACTCTGACTCTCCAGTTTCTAGCTTCCATGGACTTGCAAAAGGAAGCAGAGCAAATCAGTCTCCAGTTTCTTCCCTATACCTTGCTGGCATCCTTTCTAATTTCTCTTTTGGTAGCCTATATCTATGCTCGGACTATTGTTGCTCCAATTTTGGAAATCAAGCGGGTGACCCGTCGGATGATGGATTTGGATGCCCAAGTGCGATTGCGCGTGGATTCTAAGGATGAGATTGGGGATCTCAAGGAACAAATTAATAGCCTCTACCAGCATCTTTTGACTGTGATTGCGGACTTGCATGACAAGAATGAAGCCATTCTCCAGCTGGAAAAGATGAAGGTTGAGTTCTTACGTGGTGCCTCTCATGAACTGAAAACACCTCTGGCTAGTTTGAAAATTCTGATTGAAAACATGAAAGAGAATATCGGCCGCTATAAGGATAGAGACCACTATCTGGGAGTTGCCTTGGGGATTGTGGATGAGCTCAATCACCACGTTCTCCAGATACTTTCTCTCTCTTCTGTGCAGGAATTGCGAGATGATAGGGAAATAATAGATCTCCTCCAGATGACGCAAAGTCTAGTTAAGGATTATGCTTTACTAGCCAAGGAAAGAGAACTTCAAATTGAAAATGGTTTGAACCATCATCAGGCCTATCTAAATCCATCAGTCATGAAGTTGATTCTTTCTAACCTCATCAGCAATGCCATCAAGCATTCTGCTCCAGGTAGTTTGGTTCGTATTGGAGAGAGAGAAGGGGAACTTTTTATAGAAAATAGCTGCAGTCCAGAAGAACAAGAAAAACTAGCCCAGTCTTTTTCTGACAATGCTAGTCGCAAGGCCAAGGGTTCTGGGATGGGGCTCTTTGTGGTCAAGAGTCTATTAGAACATGAAAAATTACCTTATCGTTTTGAGATGAAGGAGAATCGTTTGACCTTCTTCATAGCTTTTCCAAAAGTCGCCCAAGACTAGGGAGAGAAAGGGTTTACATAGATGAAGCTAGAAGAAATTCAATCGAAACTGCGGGAAAAACTAGATTTTTTTGTCAAAAAGTGATAAAATGAACAATGTAAATGGGATGTCCCATAAAAATATACAGGAGGCCTGATAAAATGGCAATCGTTTCAGCAGAAAAATTTGTCCAAGCAGCTCGTGACAACGGTTATGCAGTTGGTGGATTTAACACAAACAACCTTGAGTGGACTCAAGCTATCTTGCGTGCAGCAGAAGCTAAAAAAGCTCCAGTTTTGATCCAAACTTCAATGGGTGCTGCTAAATACATGGGTGGTTACAAAGTTGCTCGCAACTTGATCGCTAACCTTGTTGAATCAATGGGTATCACTGTACCAGTAGCTATCCACCTTGACCACGGTCACTACGAAGATGCACTTGAGTGTATCGAAGTTGGTTACACTTCAATCATGTTTGACGGTTCACACCTTCCAGTTGAAGAAAACCTTAAATTGGCTAAAGACGTTGTTGAAAAAGCACACGCTAAAGGTATCTCAGTAGAAGCTGAAGTTGGTACTATCGGTGGTGAAGAAGACGGTATCATCGGTAAAGGTGAATTGGCTCCAATCGAAGACGCTAAAGCAATGGTTGCAACTGGTATCGACTTCTTGGCAGCTGGTATCGGTAACATCCACGGTCCTTACCCAGCAAACTGGAAAGGTCTTCACCTTGATCACTTGCAAAAATTGACTGAAGCTGTTCCAGGATTCCCAATCGTATTGCACGGTGGATCAGGTATTCCTGATGAGCAAATCCAAGCAGCTATCAAACTTGGTGTTGCGAAAGTTAACGTTAACACTGAATGCCAAATCGCATTCGCTAACGCAACTCGTAAATTTGCTCGTGACTACGAAGCAAACGAAGCAGAATACGACAAGAAAAAACTCTTCGACCCACGTAAATTCTTGGCTGACGGTGTAAAAGCTATCCAAGCATCAGTTGAAGAACGTATCGACGTATTCGGTTCAGAAGGTAAAGCTTAATCTAGCTGAATAATACAGATGAAACCTGCCCATTGGGTGGGTTTTTTGGTGTTTTAAGGAGACTATTAAGCCAGAATATTGGATTAAAACTATCATTTTATGAGAAAAATTTTCAATTCCATAAACTTTAGGCAAATGCTTGCATTCTATTTTTTATTGGGCTATAATAGGTTGGTATAAAGCCTTCTGTAATAATATTGAGAAGGTGTAGAAAGTAAGGATTTAGAATATTTGTAGTCAAAAATACAATGTTGTTTCTTACGATAGGGAGATAGATATGGCAATGATAGAAGTGGAACATCTTCAGAAAAATTTTGTGAAGACTGTTAAGGAACCGGGCTTGAAGGGGGCATTACGCTCCTTTATTCATCCTGAAAAGCAGACCTTTGAAGCGGTCAAGGATTTGACCTTTGAGGTCCCAAAAGGACAAATTTTAGGCTTTATCGGGGCCAATGGTGCTGGGAAGTCGACAACCATTAAAATGCTGACAGGAATTTTGAAACCAACATCTGGTTTTTGTCGGATTAATGGCAAGATTCCGCAGGATAATCGCCAAGATTATGTCAAGGATATTGGGGTTGTTTTTGGACAACGTACCCAGCTATGGTGGGATTTGGCCCTGCAAGAGACCTATACGGTCTTGAAGGAGATTTATGATGTACCAGACTCGCTCTTTCATAAGCGCATGGACTTTTTGAATGAAGTCTTGGATTTGAAGGACTTTATCAAGGATCCCGTGCGGACTCTTTCACTAGGACAACGGATGCGGGCGGACATTGCAGCTTCCTTGCTTCACAATCCCAAGGTTCTCTTTTTAGATGAGCCGACCATTGGTTTGGACGTTTCGGTCAAGGATAACATTCGTCGGGCTATTACTCAGATCAATCAGGAGGAAGAGACGACCATTCTCCTGACCACTCACGACCTGAGCGACATTGAGCAACTTTGTGATCGGATTTTTATGATCGATAAGGGGCAAGAGATTTTTGATGGAACGGTGAGCCAACTCAAGGAAACCTTTGGCAAGATGAAGACGCTCTCCTTTGAACTGCTACCAGGTCAAAGTCATCTCCTTTCTCACTATGAAGGCTTTTCAGATATGACAATTGATAGACAAGGAAATAGTCTCAACATTGAATTCGATAGTTCTCGCTACCAGTCAGCTGATATTATCAAGCAAACCCTGTCTGATTTTGAAATCCGCGATTTGAAGATGGTGGATACGGATATCGAGGATATTATCCGTCGCTTCTATCGAAAGGAGCTCTAAGATGGTCAAATTGTGGAGACGTTATAAACCCTTTATCAATGCAGGTGTTCAGGAGCTGATCACCTATCGAGTCAACTTTATTCTCTATCGGATAGGCGATGTCATGGGTGCTTTTGTGGCTTTTTATCTCTGGAAGGCAGTCTTTGATTCCTCCCAGGAGTCTTTGATTCAGGGCTTTAGTATGGCAGATATCACCCTCTACATCATTATGAGTTTTGTGACCAATCTTCTGACTAGGTCAGATTCGTCCTTTATGATTGGGGAGGAGGTCAAGGATGGTTCTATCATCATGCGCTTGTTGCGACCAGTGCATTTTGCGGCTTCTTACCTCTTTACCGAGCTTGGTTCCAAGTGGTTGATTTTTATCAGCGTTGGCCTTCCATTTTTAAGTGTCATTGTCTTGATGAAAATCATATCGGGTCAAGATATTGTAGAGGTGCTAGGATTAACGGTCCTTTATCTTTTTAGCTTAACGCTGGCCTATCTGATTAACTTTTTCTTTAATATCTGCTTTGGATTTTCTGCCTTTGTGTTTAAAAATCTTTGGGGTTCCAACCTACTTAAGACTTCCATAGTGGCTTTTATGTCTGGAAGTTTGATTCCCTTGGCTTTCTTTCCAAAGGTGGTTTCAGATATTCTCTCCTTCCTGCCTTTTTCATCCTTGATTTATACCCCAGTTATGATTATCGTTGGGAAATACGATGCCAGTCAGATGCTTCAGGCACTCCTTTTGCAGTTTTTCTGGCTCTTAGTGATGGTGGGCTTGTCTCAGTTAATTTGGAAACGAGTCCAGTCATTTATCACCATTCAAGGAGGTTAGTATGAAAAAATATCAACGCATGCATCTGATTTTTATCAGACAATACATCAAGCAAATCATGGAATACAAGGTGGATTTTGTGGTGGGGGTTTTAGGAGTTTTTCTGACCCAAGGCTTGAACCTCTTGTTTCTCAATGTCATCTTTCAACACATCCCATCCCTAGAAGGTTGGACTTTTCAAGAAATTGCCTTTATATATGGTTTTTCCTTGATTCCTAAGGGATTGGACCATCTATTTTTTGACAATCTCTGGGCACTGGGTCAGCGCTTGGTACGAAAAGGAGAGTTTGACAAGTATCTGACTCGTCCTATCAATCCTCTCTTTCACATCCTAGTTGAAACCTTTCAGATTGATGCTTTTGGCGAACTCTTAGTCGGTGGTATTCTACTAGGAACAACAGTGACCAGCATCGCTTGGACTCTTCCAAAATTCCTGCTTTTCCTAGTTTGTATTCCTTTTGCTACCTTGATTTATACTTCCTTGAAAATCGCGACAGCTAGTATCGCTTTTTGGACCAAGCAGTCAGGGGCTATGATTTACATTTTCTATATGTTTAATGATTTTGCCAAGTATCCCATTTCAATTTATAATTCATTTCTTCGTTGGTTAATCAGTTTTATTGTACCTTTTGCCTTTACGGCCTACTATCCTGCCAGCTATTTCTTGCAGGACAAGGATGTAATCTTTAACATCGGAGGTTTGATTTTGATTTCCCTTGTCTTTTTTGGTATTTCCCTTAAACTTTGGGACAGGGGCTTGGATTCTTATGAAAGTGCTGGGTCCTAAGATGAAGAAACTCAAAGCCTTGTCTCAGGACAGGCTTTTTCTAATAGAGATGAAAATTCCTTGACATCTATTCTCAGAGTGCTATACTGTAAGTGTAATAGCCGATTTAGCTCAGTTGGTAGAGCAAGGCACTCGTAAAGCCTAGGTCACAGGTTCAATCCCTGCAATCGGCAAAGTGAAGGAACTCATTCTACTGGGTTTCTTTTTTTAACTATTCAACCACTTAGACCGATATAGAGACCAGATAGGCAAAAGAACTTGTTCTTGAAACTGACCTCTGCTATAATGATTTTTGTAAGGGACATGAGGTATCAATATCAGATAACTCAAGTTCCTAAAAAAGAAATTGGAGATAAAGAAATGAAAAAATTATTGGGGCTTGTATTTTTACTAGCAGCAGCGACAGTATTGTATTTTGGTTCTGTTGGCTGGCCAACTTTGGACATTAACCTCTGGTCACTCATTCCGGTAGGCTTGTTCCTCTTTTTCACACTAGAGAATCTTTTGAAAAAGGACTACAAGGCTAGTTTGATGTGTTTGATTATTGCCTTTATCATTGCGAATGCAATTTTGGACCTTTTACCAATTTCAAGTAGCTTGGTAATTGGAGCGGGAGTGCTGGCTTGCATTGGTATTGGATTTATCTTTCCTGATAAAGAAGGAAAATAAGATTTTTCAAATAGCGATGTGAAATGATAAATCTGGATATTAACGTCTAGGAATAGGATAAATTTAACCAATATTAATAAATCAAACTAAGAATTAAGAGTTAACGAAATCAGAAAAAAACTGAAATATTCGTTTGCTCTTTTTGTATGTTTAAATCTTTAAGAAAGATTTTTTCTGTTTGGGATAATAAAAAACTATTCCGTCTTAAAATTTTAAAGAAAGTCGGAAATCATTTTTATTATAATAAATTCTACTTCAATACTTTTTAAAAACTCTCCAATTTTTATAAAAAACATTCCAAAACATTGTTTTTATCTGTATTCGATTGACAAATTTTTTATTGGTTATAAAATCGTATTATAAGATAATTATAATAAGTAGATTGCTCTCAGATAAAATGAAAGCGGTTACCAAAAGGAGGATTACATGCAAAAAGGTAATTGGAACAAAAAAAGAGTGTATAGTATTCGAAAATTTTCAGTCGGTGCTTGCTCGGTGCTTATAGGGACATGTGCTCTATTATTAGGGGCAGGCGTTAGTCTATCTTCTTCGGTATATGCCAACGAAAATGCTGAAGAAATTGTGTTAACAAATAGGACTGAGCACCAGTCTGAAAACCTGAAAACTACTGGACTCTCAAGTGAACATAAAGCTGAAGGTGTTACGACTGAAAAAGCAAGTGAGCAACCTGTTAAAGCTGAAAATGTATCTCTAAAGGAAAATGCGGATGGTAGTGATGCAGTAGTAAAACCTCACGCAGATCAACCTTTAGTTTCAGTTGCCAATAATCAATCAGTTCCTTTAGAAGAAGGTAAGGCTGAAGTCGAAAACAAAACAGAAGAAGCGAACAAGCCTGAGGATAGCAAGAAGCTTGAAGAAACAAATAAGACTGAGGTAACGGATAAATCTGAAGATAAAAATAAATCTGAGGATAAGAAGAAATTTGAAGAAACAAATAAAGCAGAATCACAAGATCGTTCTGTTTCAAAAGATAAGCAAGAATTCAAATCTGCTACGAATGAAGTAGTTGATAAGTTAATTGAAGATAGAAACATTTCCTTCAACCAGAATTGGCACTTTAAACTAAATGCCAATGCAAAGGAAGCTGTTAAACCAGACGCAGATATTACTTCATGGAAAAAAATGGATCTTCCTCATGACTGGAGTATTCATTTTGATTTTGACCATGATTCTCCAGCTCAAAACGAGGGTGGTCAACTGAATGGTGGAGATGGCTGGTATCGGAAAACCTTTAAGTTAGACGAAAAGGACTTAAATAAAGATGTTCGTGTAACCTTTGATGGAGTTTACATGGATTCACAAGTATTCGTCAATGGTCAACTAGTTGGTCACTATCCAAACGGTTACAATCAATTTTCATATGACATTAGTAACTATCTCCATAAAGATGGGCGAGAAAATGTTATTTCTGTTCATGCAGTTAATAAGCAACCAAGTAGTAGATGGTATTCAGGAAGTGGTATCTATCGAGACGTATCATTACAAGTAACAGACAAGATTCATGTTGAAAAAAATGGGACAACTATTCTAACTCCAAAACTAGAAAGTCAACAAGGAGGAAAAGTTGAAACCCAAGTAAGCAGTAAAATTGTTAATACAGATAATAAAGACCATGAAATTGTAGCAGAGTATCAAATTTTTGAACGAGGTGGTAAGGCAGTTACAGAACTTGTTCGAACTGAGAGTAAAACTCTAAAAGCTAAGGAAACCATTCATTTGGATTCAGCATTAGAGGTTGAAAAACCAAAATTGTGGACAGTGTCATCTGACAAACCTGCTTTATATGAGATGGTAACTCGTGTTTACAAAGATGGTCAGCTTGTAGATGCAAAGAAAGATTTATTTGGTTATCGCTACTATAACTGGACTCCAGACCAAGGGTTCTCTTTAAATGGTGAACACATCAAGTTCCACGGTGTTTCATTGCACCATGATCATGGAGCGCTAGGAGCAGAAGAAAACTATAAGGCAGAATATCGTCGTCTGAAACAAATGAAGGAAATGGGAGTGAATTCGATTCGTACGACTCACAACCCAGCAAGTCCTCAGACCTTGCAGATTGCAGCTGAGCTCGGTTTGCTTGTTCAAGAAGAAGCTTTTGATACTTGGTATGGAGGTAAGAAACCATACGACTATGGTCGTTTCTTTGAAAAAGATGCTACCCACCCTGAAGCAAGAAAAGGTGAAAAATGGTCCGACTACGATCTTCGAACAATGGTAGAAAGAGATAAAAACAATCCTGCTGTTGTTATGTGGTCTATTGGTAACGAAATCGGTGAAGCAGATGGGAAAGCCCATTCACTGGTAACTGTCAAACGTTTGGTCAAAGTGGTGAAATCTGTTGATAAGACACGTTATGTAACCATGGGAGCTGATAAATTCCGTTTCGGAGATGGAACTGGGGACCATGAAAAGATTGCAGATGAACTGGATGCAGTTGGATTGAATTACTCTGAAGAAAATTATCAAACTCTTCATGCGAAACATCCGAAATGGCTCATCTATGGTTCAGAAACATCTTCAGCAACTCGTACAAGAGGAAGTTATTTCCATCCAGAGAGTGAGTGGGTAGGAAGTAACCAATATTGGCGTAATTACGAACAATCCGATTATGGTAATGATCGTGTTGGTTGGGGTAAAACTGCTACAGCATCATGGACCTTCGATAGAGATCATCCAGGATACGCTGGACAATTCATTTGGACCGGTACGGATTATATTGGTGAACCAACACCATGGCACAATCAAAATAGTACACCAGTAAAAAGTTCCTACTTTGGTATTGTTGATACCGCAGGTATTCCAAAAAATGACTATTATCTCTACCAAAGTCAGTGGGTTTCTGCCAAGAAAAAACCAATGGTTCATTTACTTCCTCACTGGAACTGGGAAAAGACTGAATTGGCAGATAATGTTGCAGACGCTGAAAATCGAATTCCAGTTAGAGCTTATTCCAATGCTGCCAGTGTTGAGTTGTTCTTAAATAATGAGTCACTAGGTCTTAAAAAATTCAACAAAAAACAAACAAGTGACGGTCGAACATATCAAGAAGGTGAAAATCCTCAAGAACTATACTTGGAGTGGAAAGTAGCTTATAAACCGGGAACTTTGGAAGCTGTAGCTCGAGATGAGTCTGGCAAGGAAATTGCTCGTGATAAGATTGTAACTGCTGGTGAACCTGCAGGTGTCCGTTTGGTTAAGGAAGAAAATGCAATCGCTGCAGATGGAAAAGATTTGACTTATATCTATTACGAAATTGTAGATAGCAAGGGTAATGTTGTGCCAACTGCTAACAATCTAGTTCACTTCCAACTTCATGGACAAGGTCAACTGGTTGGTGTGGATAATGGTGAGCAAGCTAGTCGTGAACGTTATAAAGAACAAGCAGATGGTTCTTGGATTCGTAGAGCCTTTAATGGTAAAGGGGTAGCGATTGTTAAATCGACTGATCAAGCAGGTAAATTTACCCTTACAGCATATTCAGGCTTGTTGAAATCAGATCAAGTTACAGTTTTTACAGGTAAGTCAGACCAGTCAGAAAAAACTGTTTTAGGAACAGAAATACCAAAAGTTCGGACAGTTTTAGGACAAAAACTTAAAATGCCTCAGACAGTGCCATTTGTATATAGTGATGGTAGTCGTGAAAAACGTCCTGTAACCTGGTCTCAAGCAGATGTCAGTCAAGCTGGAATTGTAACTGTAAAAGGTATGTCTGATGGACGTGAAGTTGAGGCTCGTGTTGAAGTACTTACAGTTGCGAATGAACTTCCAGCTGTTAAACGCATCACACCTGGAACAGACTTGAGTTCTGTGGATAAACTTGTTTCACTTGTTTCAACAGATGGTCGTATTCACAATTATGAAGTTGAAAATTGGGAAATTTCACCAGAAGATAAAGAGAAGTTATCTACTCCGGGGGCACATATTCAGATGACTAGCCAATTAGGAGATAGAACCATCCACGCTACTTTGATAGTTGATGATGGTAAGGAATTGTCTCAAGTTACACCAAATATAGCAGTAGGTGGTGAAAGTGTTACGGAACTTTCAAAAGAGCATCCTGTACATTATCACAAACTTTCTTATGGAGCAAAAATTCCAGAAGTCAGTGCTAGTGCTGAAAATGCCGATGTGAACGTGATTCAGGCAAATGAATCCAATGGAATGCGTGCTAGTATCTACATTCAGCCTAAAGACGGGGGACAGTTACAAACCTATGCTGTTCAGTTCCTTGTTGATTCTCCACAAATTGAAAGCTTGAGTCTCAGAGTGGATCAAGTATCTAGCCTCAAAGAAGATCAAACTGTTAAAGTGACAGTTTTAGCCCGTTATCAGGATGGAACTGAAGCTATTTTACCAACTGATAAGGTGACTTTCTCAAGCCAAGGCGAGGGAGGAGTCTCTGTTAATAAGGGAATGCTAGAGTTGCATAAACCGGGTAGTCTCACTTTACAAGCTCAATATGAAGGTGCAAAAGGAGAACTTCCTCTAACGATCGCAGCAAATACTGAAGATAAAGTTGTTCAGGCCATTCGCCCAGTTAGCCTTGTGACAGATTTGCACCAAACACCAAATCTTCCATCTACAGTAACAGTTGAGTACGATAAAGGATTTCCAAAAGTTCATAAGGTAGTTTGGGATTCGATTCCATCTGAAAAATTAAATCAATATCATACTTTTGAAGTACTTGGTAAGGTTGAAGGATTGAATCAAGAAGCTCGTGCGACAGTATCAGTAGAAGGAATTGTAAAAGTTGAAGATGTGAGCATCACAACACCAATTTCTGAGGCACCAACCTTGCCAGAAAGTGTCCGAACTTATTATTCAAATGGCCAAGTATCTTCAGCTAAGGTGGCTTGGGACACTATTGATGCAAGCCAGTATGCAAAAGAAGGAATCTTTACTGTAACAGGCCATGTAGAAGGAACACAACTGACAACGAAATTACATGTTCGTGTATCGAGTCAAACAGAAATTGGGAAGAATATTTCAGATCAATGGACAGGTTCAGAATTACCACTTGCCTTTGCATCAGATTCTCATTCTTATGACCCAGTATCTAATGTAAATGATAAAGTGATTTCTTACGGTGATCAGCCTGCAAATCGTTGGTCAAACTGGAAACGTTCTGAAGAAGCTTCAGTAGGGGTACTCTTTGGAGATTCAGGTATTTTGACAAAACGTTCGGTCGATAACTTGAATGTAGCATTTTATGAAGATAGCGGTGTAGGTGCTCCAAAATCTTACGTCATTGAGTATTATGTTGGTGAAAAAGCTCCAACTGCACCGAAGAATCCTGGTTATGTAGAGGGTGAAAACCACGTATTTAATGACAGTAAAAATTGGAAACCAGTCACAAATCTTAAGGCTCCAGATCAGTTAAAAGCTGGAGAAATGAATCATTTCAGTTTTGATAAGGTGGATACCTACGCGGTACGTATTCGCATGACAAGAGCTGATGATAAACTTGGAACATCCATTACAGAATTACAAGTTTTCTCTAAAAAGGTAGCACCAGCTAAAGAGGCAACTACTAACATTAAGGTTGCTGGAAAAGATCTTCCTCACTTTAATCCAGACTTAACAGATTACTATTTAGACTATAGTGATGGAAAAATTCCAGAAGTAACAGCTAGTATCACAAATAATGGACTTGCTACAGTGGTTCCTAGCGTGAAAGAGGGCGATCCTGTCCGTGTTATTGTGAAAGCAGAAAATGGCGATATTCTTGGAGAATACAACCTTCACTTTACAAAAGATAAAGATTTGTTGGCTCGTAAACCAATTGCTTCTGCAAAACAGTCTCAATTGTTGCAGTTAGGTCAACCTTTGGAATTGCCAAATAAGGTTCCAGTTTATTTCGCAGGTAAGAGCGGTTATGACGTAAAAGATTTGGCAGTTGAATGGGAAAAAGTCCCTGCTTCTACCTTAAACAAAGCTGGGGAATATACAATTAAAGGCCATGTAGTTGGTAGTGAGGTCCCAGTAGAATTATCTGTTCGAGTAACGGACAAGGTCGGTAGATCACTTTCTGATAATCCAGATTATCTTGCTACTCATAGTCAGGCTTTTGCTTCAGCTACTAATGATTTGGATGATAATTCGAACGACCGTGTAGACTATTTAAATGATAATGACCGAAATCAAGACAACCGTTGGACAAACTGGTCCGCTACTCCATCTGCTAATCCAGAAGTATCAGTTGGTGTTATCTTTAAAAAGAATGGTAAAATTGTGGATAGAAAGGTTTCACAAGCTAAACTAAACTTCTTTGCAGATAGTGGAACAGATGCCCCAGCTAAACTCGTATTGGAACGATACATCGGTCCTGACTTTGATGTTCCGGTTTACTATTCAAACTACAGCTACGAATCAAATCATCCATTTAATAACCCTGATAATTGGGAACTTGTTCCTTATTACGCAGACAAAGAAATTCAAGCTGGAAATGAGATCAATGTGACCTTTAAAGCTGTGACTACCAAAGCTATGAGATGGCGTATGGACAGAAAAGCAGATAAAAATGGGGTTGCACTAACTGAATTAAGTTTCCGAGCACCAAGTGAGCTTGCAAAAGAGAGCACAGAGGGAAGAATTTTAGTAGATGGTAAAGAGCTTCCTGACTTCTCTGAAAATCGTTTGGACTATGAATTGATTTATAAAGGGGAACGTCCAAAAATCACTGTAGAAGGGAAAGATCAAGTCACATCTACAATTGTGGATAGTGGAAATGAAAATCTTCCTGTATTAGTCCGTCTGGTATCAGAGAGTGGTAAGAATGTCAAAGAATACCGGATTAAATTGACTAAGGAAAAAGTGATAGACGCAAAACTTGTAGCTCCTGCTCAATATGACTTGCCTAGTCTTGAAGTGGTAGACAAAGAATTGAACTTCCAAACTCTTGAACAAAAAGACGATACTCTGTTTGAGGGAGAAGTTCGCCTGTTGCAAGAAGGTAAAGTTGGTAAGGAACGTATCTATACAGAAGTAACGACTGATGGCAAGAATAAAGAAAAATCACGTGAGATTCTGGAAGAACCTGTAAATAGAATTCTGTTGGTAGATACTAAGAAGAAAACAAGTAACATTGAGACGCCGGCGGGTGGACATCAAGACAATGGTAGCAGTCAACCTACGGAACAAAAACCAGGAGCAAATCCGAATCCAAATATTGTCATTCCAAATCCATCAAATAATGGTGTGACAAGTAACAGTTCAGATTTTAAAAATCATCTATCAGTTGCTCCGAACATTGTGATACAAGCTCCTACTCAGGAAAGCAAAAAACCTGGATGGAACAAGGAAGATGGTAAATGGTATTATCGTCAACAAAATGGGGACTTGGCTAAGGGTTGGGTCAAAGATGGAGATACTTGGTATTACTTTGATCAAACAGGAAAAATGGAAACTGGCTGGATTAAAGATCAATCAGGTGCATGGTATTACTTGAATCAATCAGGTGCAATGTCATCTAATGAGTGGATTTTGGATCAAGATGGTAAGTGGTACTATGTTGATGCATCAGGTTCGATGAAGACAAGTCAATGGTTCCAAGTTGGAGACAAATGGTATTATGTTGATGCAAATGGATCCCTTGCTGTCAATACAGTAACTCCGGATGGTTATCAAGTAAATGAAAACGGTGAGTGGATCGGATAAGATTGATTTGAGGAATGTAACTTTCTCATAAGATTTATTCTGTGCAGTGTTCCCAAGCGAGACAAGTGAAGTCTCGCTTGGAAACGCTCTGCTCAAACGATTTTTAAACAAGAAAAAAGGATTTACCCAAGTCAAAAGGGTTAAATCCTTTATTTTTTATGTCTCATATAAGATTCAGCTAGAGGGCCATCAATTCAACAATCATCTCGATATACATGACAAGGGTTAATAAGAATCCTGCACGCCAGAAGAATTTGATGAATTTAGGATAGTAAAAACTGCGTTTTTTCAAAAGGAAGAAAAAAACGAGAATAATGGCTAGGACTGAGAGGGCTAGGCCCAGTCTAGGGAGGAAATTATGGGTAAAGGTTTTAGCTGTAATAAGGTAATATTCAAATACCAAGACTGGAAAAGCCAAATCCGCAAAGTTTCGTCCTAGTTTTTTTAATCTAAAAAGTTTGGTTATGATAATGCAGACTACTAAGGTCAGTATCAATAATAAAATAGATGCTAATTTCATTAAAATCATACCCATATTGTATCATAAAAAATCGCTAATGGAAACGAGAAACAGAGGAATTTATAGGAAAGTCAGGCTTTTGAGATTGTAGGTGTTTTTTGTTATAATGAAAGTTATGAAATCTTATAATACCTTGAATGATTATTATCGAAAACTCTTTGGAGAAAAGACCTTTAAAGTCCCGATTGATGCGGGATTTGACTGTCCCAATCGTGATGGAACTGTGGCTCATGGAGGCTGTACTTTTTGTACGGTTTCAGGTTCTGGAGATGCTATTGTAGCACCAGATGCGCCTATCCGTGAGCAATTTTATAAGGAAATTGACTTTATGCACCGCAAGTGGCCAGATGTTCAGAAGTATCTGGTTTATTTTCAAAATTTTACCAACACCCATGAAAAGGTTGAAGTTATTCGAGAGCGCTATGAGCAGGCTATCAACGAGCCAGGTGTGGTAGGAATCAATATTGGAACGCGCCCAGACTGTTTACCCGACGAAACCATCGAATATTTGGCTGAGTTGTCGAAACGCATGCATGTGACGGTTGAATTGGGCTTGCAGACCACTTATGAGGCAACCTCTGATCTGATTAACCGTGCCCACTCCTATGAATTGTACGTGGAGACGGTCAAGCGTTTGAGAAAATATCCCAAGATTGAGATTGTTTCTCATTTGATCAACGGACTTCCTGGTGAAACCCATGAGATGATGATTGAAAATGTCCGCCGTTGTGTCACGGATAACGATATTCAAGGGATTAAACTGCACTTGCTTCACCTGATGACCAATACTCGTATGCAACGGGACTACCACGAGGGACGTTTGCAACTGATGAGTCAGGACGAATATGTCAAGGTCATCTGTGACCAACTGGAAATCATTCCCAAGCATATCGTCATCCATCGAATCACAGGAGATGCACCTAGAGATATGCTGATTGGGCCTATGTGGAGCCTCAATAAGTGGGAAGTGCTCAACAGCATTGAGATGGAGATGCGACGTCGTGGAAGTGTTCAAGGATGCAAGGCTGTAAAACAGGAGTTTGAAAATGAAAAGACCACTTGAGATGGCACATGATTTTTTGGTTGAGGTAGTGACAAAAGAGGATATCGTAGTGGATGCGACCATGGGTAATGGTCATGACACGATTTTTTTAGCGAAACTAGCTAAGCAAGTCTATGCCTTTGATATTCAGGAGCAAGCCTTGGAAAAGACCCAAGAGCGTTTGGACCAAGCTGGAATGACAAATGCCCAGTTAATCTTGCAAGGTCACGAGACACTGGACCAGTTTGTGACAGAAGCCAAGGCAGGGATTTTTAATCTGGGCTATTTGCCATCAGCTGATAAGTCAGTCATTACCCAACCTCAGACAACGATTGAAGCATTAGAAAAGCTGTGTCATTTGCTTGTCAAAGGTGGACGGATTGCTATCATGATCTATTATGGTCATGAAGGAGGCGATCTAGAGAGGGATGCTGTCTTGGATTTTGTCAGCCAGTTGAACCAACAAGAGTACACAGCTGCCATTTACCGAACCCTGAACCAAGTCAACAACCCACCGTTTTTAGTGATGATTGAAAAATTAGAGAGATATAGACATGGATAAACAATACCTA
>CAURCY010000018.1:0-19634 GCA_963523355.1 uncultured Streptococcus sp. | reverse complement strand
TGATGCTCTGGTGGTGGAAGGAGTTGATATGGGAAATTTCTCCATAGATTTCTCGAAGAACAGTATTTGGTTCTGTCATCAAGCGTTGAGTTGTGTACTCGGCAGAACAATCTTGCCAGTGGTCTTCGATATCTTGATACAAAGTTCCACCCATGGCAACATTAAAGAGTTGAGTCCCACGGCAGACGGAGAAAATAGGCTTTTTCTGGTTAATAGCTTCCTTGATGAGGGCCAGTTCAAAGATATCCCTTTGAAGGTGATAGTCATCGCTATCGATGGTTTTTGGTTCACCATAGAATTTTGGATCAACATTTTGCCCACCTGTCAAGATGAGCTTGTCAATCAAACTAATATAGTGGCTAGCCATTTCTTGATCACCAATCGGTAGGATGATGGGAATCCCTCCAGCGTCTTTAACGCCTTCAACAAAGCCTTTTGCTGCGTAGCTCATCATGATGTCATCATCTGGATGAGTTTTTTCGTTTCCTGTAATCCCAATAACTGGTTTTTTCATAAAATGATTTTCGCTTTCTAATCCTCTTTTCGCATGAAGTAGAGGAGAGTTTGGAGTTCACTTGTCAAATCGACATATTGAACGACCACGTCTTTTGGTAAATGCAGATGGACTGGTGAAAAACTGAGGATTCCTTTCACGCCAGCATCCACCAAGAGATTGGCAACCTCTTGCGACTTGACGCTGGGAACAGTCAAGATAGCAGTCTTCACATCAGCATCCTTGATTTTATCCTTGATTTGAGAAATTCCGTAAATGGGAATCCCATCAGGAGTTTGGGTACCGACTTCAGGATGGTCATCTAGATCAAAGGCCATGATAATCTTCATCTTGTTACGCTCGTGGAAGCGGTAGTGGAGAAGGGCATGGCCCATATTTCCAATACCCACAAGCATGACATTGGTGATGGAGTTATCATTGAGCAAATCGGCAAAAAATGTCATCAGTTTTTTGACATCATAGCCAAAACCACGACGACCTAGTTCACCAAAATAGGAAAAATCACGACGTACGGTCGCGGAATCAATACCGATAGCCTCTGCAATTTGCTTAGAGTTGGCACGTTCAATCTTTTCTGCATGAAATCTCTTAAAAATTCGATAGTAGAGAGAGAGTCTTTTCGCTGTTGCTTTTGGAATAGCAGACTGTTTATCTTTCACAAAATCACAACCTTTCTATTCTTCTATTTTATAGAAACATTGTGAAAAAATCAACAAAAACAAGAAAAAACTAAGAAAAATCTTAGTTTTGATGTAAAAAATCTGCATGTGATAGAAATCGGTAGAGGTCTCCGACCAGACCCTGATAAACTTTCTGGCCATTAAAAGTCAGAGAAGTCACATAAAGTGTATCTGGTAGGGTCACACATCCTGACAGAGCCAGCATGAGAGCTTCATAATCCTCATACTTGAGTGTACGCTCTACATGATAGTTGTCCTTATAGGTCAGTTCAAACATATGGGACCTATCTTTCCGATTTTGTAAAGACACCACGTTCTACCAAGCTATCCATGAGGAAGTAGAATTTTTCCTGATGAATGTGGTGGTCTTCTGATTTGAAAATATCAACTAGACGTAGCCCAAACTTGTCAGTGATATTGATTTTAGCACCTGTAAGTTCCTTGTTAATGATGATTTTGAGTTGGAATCCCTCACCGCTGTTTGGAACCTTTTCAAGCAGGCGAGTTAATTCATAGTTACCAACTTTTGTCTCAAAAAATGTGTTATCCTTGAGGGTGAATTTCTTAACAGAAGGGCTAAGAGTGTAGTCGTAACGACAATTTTTTAACTGAATGGTTTTTTCAAATGCCATATGGCTAACCTCCGATAATTTCTTTTAAGGTTTTTGCGAGGGTATGTAGGTCTTCAACAGTATTTTCTGGCGACAAACTGATACGAACGGATTCCTTCAAGCGTTCTGAATTTGCCCCGTACATGGCTTCAAGAACATGGCTGGATTGTACAATGCCTGCAGTGCAGGCTGAGCCAGTAGAGATTGAAATTCCAGCTAAATCTAGACGAAGGAGTAAGAGGTCATTTTTCTGACCAGGAAATCCAATATTGAGAACATAAGGGAGATGATGTTCTCCTCTATTCAAGTAATATTGAATGCCCTCTAGCTCTGCAAGAAAGGCAGTTTCTAAATTTTGTACATGTTGAAAATGTTCTTCTTGCTGTTTTAGGTCTTCTTTTAGGGCTGCAACCATGCCTATGATGGCAGCCAGATTTTCAGTCCCTGCACGTTTTTTCTGTTCTTGGTCTCCACCATGGAGATAGGAATCAAAGTCCATGCTAGATGCGTAGAGAAAACCGATTCCCTTAGGACCATGGAACTTGTGGGCAGAAGCAGTGAGAAAATCAATGCCCAATTCTTCGGGGTGAATTGGTATTTTACCAATAGCTTGAACTGCATCAACATGATAGGCAGAAGGGTGTTGCTTGAGTATTTGGCCAATTTCAGCAATGGGAAGTAGGTTTCCTGTCTCATTATTGGCAAACATGGTAGAAACCAAAATCGTATCATCACGTAAGGCCTTTTGAATTTGTTGGGCTGTGATTTCTTGATTTTCTGGTTGGATAATGGTTGCTTCAAAACCAAAGTGTTGAACCAAGTAATCAATGGTTTCAAGGACAGCATGGTGCTCAATGGCAGTTGTGATGATATGTTTTCCTTGTTCTTGGTGACGAAGGCAGTAGCCAATGATGGCAGTATTGTTGCCTTCAGTCCCACCAGAAGTGAAAAAGATATGTTGAGGTTTTGTCCCCAGTAACTGAGCTAGTTCCTGACGGGCTTCTCGCAAGAGTTTGCCAGCTTGACGACCATGACCATGAATACTAGATGGATTTCCATGGGTTTCTTGCATAACCTTGGTCATAGCTGAAATAGCAACTGCTGACATGGGAGTCGTTGCAGCATTGTCCAAATAAATCAAAGAATCACCTTATTTCTTTTTGTTGTAGGCAAAGAGTGGGCTGACTGGTTTTCTTTCGTGGATACGGACGATGGCATCACCAATTAACTCACTAGCAGTGATGTAGCATACGTTTTTAGGAGTTTTTTCTTTTGTTGCTACTGAATCAGTCACAAGAATTTCTTTAATATTAGTATTGTCAAGAAGTTCAGCAGCTCCTTCGACGAAGAGACCGTGGCTAGAAACAGCATAAATTTCTGTAGCTCCTTCACGTTCAACGATTTTAGCAGCTTCAGAGAAGGTACGTCCTGTATTAAGAATGTCGTCAATTAAAATAGCTTTTTTACCTTCGACATCACCGATAATATATCCTTCGTTGCGAGTTGCATCATCTTGAGGGTAGTCGATAATGGCGATAGGAGCATCAAGATATTCAGCCAAGCTACGAGCGCGTTTCACACCTGAATTTTTAGGGCTAACAACAACAACATCTGAGCCAAGTAGACCCTTATCGCAGTAATGTTTTGCAAATAGGGGAACTGTGAAAAGGTTATCAACAGGAATATCAAAGAATCCTTGAACTTGAACGGCATGTAAATCAAGTGTAAGGATACGATCAACACCAGCCTTAACCAGCATATTGGCAACTAGTTTCGCTGTAAGTGGCTCACGTGGTGAAGCAATGCGGTCTTGACGTGCATAGCCAAAATATGGAAGGACAACGTTGATGCTGTGGGCACTTGCGCGCACACAAGCGTCGACCATGATAAGCAATTCCATTAGGTGGTTGTTAACAGGGAAACTTGTTGATTGGATGATGTACACATCATAACCACGGACACTTTCTTCGATATTTACTTGGATTTCTCCGTCTGAAAATTGACGTGATGATAGTTTTCCAAGTGGGACACCAACAGCTTGAGCAATTTTCTGTGCAATCTCTTGGTTAGAGTTGAGTGCGAAAAGTTTCATGTTTTTTCTATCTGACATTATAGACCGTCCTCTGTAAACTTTTTAAATCCTAGTCATATCTGCCTAGCCTATATGAACTGGAATTTTTTGTATTTTATCTTTTCTATTTTACCAAAAAATAGAGATTATTTCAGCTATTTTTCATGCTTTTGACAAATCGGACCAATTTTGAAGGGGCTTTTTGGTAGGAAATCTGATTTTCCTCTAAAAATTGCTGGAAATCTTGTTTCCCTTGCTCGTGATTTTCAACTTCAAGCTCTAATTCGTAATCTGTCATATCAAAGTACTGACTTTCATCCAGCGCCATGAGACCAATAGCTGTTTGCATTTCATAGCGAAGCGTCGTTAGACAACCAAGAATCTGCCATTCACTAGTTTTAATACCATGTTTCGCCAATTCATCCAGAATCAGTCCCTGAGGAAGTTCTTCCTTAGCCAGATAGTTTTCAGCATCTTTTAGTTGCAATTTTTGGTTGTATTCCATGTTTCCAACACTTTGCGGGACTTTGAGTGTCAATTCTGCCCAGTCTTCAAAGGTTCGAATGCGCATAGCGACTTTCTTTTCTCGTAGTTCAAAATCAGGCGTGTCCATGTAGTAATTTTTTTGAAGAACAGGAGTGACGCCTGTGAACTGGTCTTTTAGACGATTGTATTCATCTTTTTTCAAGAGTGTTTTCAATTCAATTTCTAAATGTTTCATTTTTCTTACCTTTTCTTTATCGTTGAAAGCGGATTTATGGTATAATAAGCATTGTATTTATTGTATATGAATCTGGAGAAAAAATCAAAGATATTTTTGAAGGATAATATGTGAACAAGGGAGAATATATGACCTTAGAATGGGAAGAATTTCTAGATCCTTACATTCAAGCTGTTGGTGAGTTAAAGATTAAACTACGTGGTATTCGTAAGCAATATCGTAAGCAAAATAAGCATTCTCCTATTGAGTTTGTGACTGGTCGAGTCAAGCCAATTGAGAGCATCAAGGAAAAAATGTCTCGGCGTGGCATTACTTATGCGACCTTGGAACACGATTTGCAAGATATTGCTGGTTTGCGTGTGATGGTTCAGTTTGTAGATGACGTTAAGGAAGTAGTGGAGATTTTGCGCAAACGTCAGGATATGCGGATCATACAGGAGCGAGACTACATTACTCATCGAAAAGCATCAGGCTACCGTTCCTATCACGTGGTAGTAGAATATACGGTTGATACCATCAATGGAGCCAAGACCATTTTGGCGGAAATTCAAATACGTACCTTGGCCATGAATTTCTGGGCAACGATAGAACATTCTCTCAACTACAAGTACCAAGGGGATTTCCCAGAGGAAATTAAAAAGAGACTGGAAATTACTGCCAAAATTGCCCATCAGTTGGATGAAGAAATGGGTAAAATTCGTGATGATATCCAAGAAGCCCAGGCTCTTTTTGATCCTTTGAGTAGAAAATTAAATGACGGTGTAGGAAACAGTGACGATACAGATGAAGAATACAGGTAAGCGAATTGACCTGATAGCAAATAGAAAACCGCAGAGTCAAAGGGTTTTGTATGAATTGCGAGATCGTTTGAAGAGAAATCAGTTTATACTCAATGATACGAATCCAGATATCGTTATTTCCATTGGTGGGGACGGTATGCTCTTGTCGGCCTTTCATAAGTACGAAAACCAGCTTGACAAGGTCCGCTTCATTGGTGTTCACACTGGACATTTGGGCTTCTATACGGACTACCGTGATTTTGAGTTGGACAAGCTAGTGACTAATTTGCAGCTAGATACCGGAGCAAGGGTTTCTTACCCTGTTCTAAATGTGAAGGTTTTTCTTGGAAATGGAGAGGTCAAGATTTTTCGTGCCCTCAACGAAGCCAGCATTCGCAGATCCGATCGAACCATGGTGGCAGATGTTGTCATCAATGGTGTTCCCTTTGAACGTTTTCGTGGAGATGGGCTTACAGTTTCGACACCGACTGGTAGCACAGCCTATAACAAGTCGCTTGGTGGAGCTGTTTTGCACCCTACCATTGAAGCTCTTCAGTTGACGGAAATTGCCAGCCTTAATAATCGCGTCTATCGAACCTTGGGTTCATCTATTATTGTTCCTAAGAAGGATAAGATTGAACTCATTCCAACGAGAAACGATTACCATACCATTTCGGTTGACAATAGCGTTTATTCTTTCCGTAATATTGAGCGTATTGAGTATCAAATCGACCATCATAAGATTCACTTTGTCGCATCACCGAGCCATACCAGTTTCTGGAATCGTGTTAAGGACGCTTTTATCGGCGAGGTGGATGAATGAGGTTTGAATTTATCGCAGATGAGCATGTCAAGGTTAAGACCTTCTTAAAAAAGCACGAGGTTTCTAAGGGGCTACTAGCTAAGATTAAGTTTCGAGGCGGAGCTATTCTGGTCAATGATCAACCGCAAAATGCGACGTATCTATTGGATATTGGAGACCGCGTTGTCATTAATATTCCTGCTGAGGAAGGCTTTGAAACTCTAGAAGCTATCGAGCGCCCACTGGATATTCTCTATGAGGATGACCATTTTCTAGTCTTAAACAAACCCTATGGAGTGGCTTCTATTCCTAGTGTCAACCACTCCAATACAATCGCTAATTTTATCAAGGGTTACTACGTCAAGCAACACTATGAAAATCAGCAGGTTCACATTGTAACTAGACTTGATAGAGATACTTCTGGCTTGATGCTCTTTGCTAAGCACGGCTATGCCCATGCACGATTAGACAAGCAGTTGCAGAAGAAGTCCATTGAAAAACGTTACTTTGCTTTGGTTAAAGGTGATGGCCACTTGGAAGCAGAGGGGGAAATTATTGCTCCGATTGCGCGTGATGAAGACTCTATTATCACTAGAAGAGTAGCTAAAGGTGGGAAGTACGCCCATACTTCTTACAAGATTGTAGCATCTTATGGGAATATTCATTTGGTCGACATTCGCCTGCACACTGGGCGAACCCACCAAATCCGAGTCCACTTTTCTCATATTGGTTTTCCTTTGTTGGGAGATGACTTGTATGGTGGTAGTCTATACGATGGAATTCAGCGCCAAGCCCTACATTGTCATTCCTTAACTTTTTATCATCCATTTTTAGAGCAAGACTTGCAGTTAGAAAGTCCCTTGCCGGATGATTTTAGCAACCTTATTACCCAGTTATCAACTAATACTCTATAAAAACTGTTTCAGAGTATAATTATTATCTTAAAGGAGAAAACTCATGGAAGTTTTTGAAAGTCTCAAAGCCAACTTGGTTGGTAAAAATGCTCGTATCGTTCTCCCTGAAGGGGAAGAACCTCGTATTCTTCAAGCGACTAAACGCCTGGTAAAAGAAACAGAAGTGATTCCTGTTTTGCTTGGAAATCCTGAAAAAATTAAAATTTATCTTGAAATTGAAGGGATCATGGATGGTTATGAAGTCATTGACCCTCAACATTATCCTCAATTTGAAGAAATGGTTGCTGCCTTGGTGGAGCGTCGCAAGGGCAAAATGTCTGAAGAAGATGCACGCAAGGTTTTGGTTGAAGATGTCAACTATTTTGGTGTTATGTTGGTTTACTTGGGCTTGGTTGATGGAATGGTGTCAGGAGCGATTCACTCAACAGCTTCAACAGTTCGTCCAGCTCTTCAAATCATCAAAACTCGTCCAAATGTAACGCGTACTTCAGGTGCCTTCCTCATGGTTCGTGGTACGGAACGTTACCTCTTTGGGGACTGTGCCATCAACATCAATCCAGATGCAGAAGCTTTGGCTGAAATTGCGATCAACTCAGCAATTACAGCTAAGATGTTTGGAATCGAGCCTAAAATTGCTATGCTAAGCTATTCTACTAAAGGTTCAGGATTTGGAGAAAGCGTTGATAAGGTTGTTGAAGCAACTAAAATTGCTCATGACTTGCGTCCTGACCTTGAAATCGATGGGGAATTGCAATTTGATGCAGCCTTTGTTCCTGAAACTGCAGCTCTGAAAGCTCCTGGAAGTACGGTAGCTGGTCAAGCAAATGTCTTCATCTTCCCAGGTATCGAGGCAGGAAATATCGGATACAAGATGGCTGAACGTCTTGGTGGTTTTGCAGCTGTAGGACCTGTTTTGCAAGGTTTGAACAAACCAGTTAACGACCTTTCTCGTGGATGTAATGCAGATGATGTTTACAAGTTGACCCTTATCACAGCAGCTCAAGCTGTTCATCAATAAGATTTAGTCCTCTTTCCTTTGGGAAGAGGCTTTTTATACTCAATGAAAATCAAAGAGCAAACTAGGAAACTAGCCGCAGGTTGCTCAAAGCACTGCTTTGAGGTTGCAGATAAGACTGACGAAGTCAGGAACCATACCTACGGCAAGGCGACGTTGACGTGGTTTGAATTTGATTTTCGAAGAGTATTAATACTAGGAAAAGGACAGTTAGAATCTTCTGTGTTATACTAGAGATATGTTAGATTTGAAAGAATACGGTATCGTCATGTGGCCGGAGGAGAAGATCATTTCTTTCCGTGAGAAACTTCTTGCCTGGTATGATGAAAACAAAAGAGATTTACCCTGGCGTAGAAGTAAGAATCCTTATCATATCTGGGTCTCTGAAATTATGCTCCAGCAGACTAGGGTGGATACAGTTATTCCATACTATGAACGATTCTTGGACTGGTTTCCAACTGTGGAAAGTTTGGCAACGGCCACTGAAGAGCGTTTGTTGAAGGCTTGGGAAGGTTTGGGTTATTATTCTCGAGTACGCAATATGCAGGCTGCGGCCCAGCAGATTATGACTGACTTTGGTGGTCAATTTCCAAATACCTATGAAGGAATTTCCAGTTTAAAAGGAATTGGCCCTTACACAGCAGGCGCGATTTCCAGTATTGCTTTTAATTTGTCTGAGCCAGCTGTAGATGGTAATGTTATGCGTGTTTTGGCCCGTCTGTTCGAAGTCAACCATGATATTGGGATTCCAAGTAATCGCAAAATTTTTCAGGTAATGATGGAAATCTTGATTGATCCAGAACGTCCAGGTGACTTTAATCAAGCTTTGATGGATTTAGGGTCTGATATTGAGGCGCCTGTAAATCCCAGACCAGAAGAAAGCCCAGTTAAGGACTTTAGTGCGGCATATCAGAATGGCACAATGGACCGTTATCCAATTAAGGCTCCCAAGAAAAAGCCTGTTCCAATTTATCTTAAAGCCTTGGTGGTCAAAAATACTCAGGGACAATTTTTACTTGAAAAAAATGAAAGTGAAAAGCTATTGGCAGGTTTTTGGCATTTCCCCTTGATAGAAGTTGATAACTTTTCGCAAGGAGAGCAGTTTGACCTCTTTCATCAGGTTGCAGAAGAAAGCGTGAACTTTGGTCCCAGTCCAGAAGAGAGTTTCCAGCAGGACTATGACCTAGATGTTGATTGGCTTGATATTTATTTTGAGACTGTCAAGCATATCTTTAGTCATCGTAAGTGGCATGTTCAAATTGTAGCAGGTCAGGTGAGTGACTACAATGACTTTCCAGATAGGGAAGTTCGCTGGCTTTCACCAGAAGAGTTTAAGAATTACCCACTTGCCAAACCCCAACAAAAAATCTGGCAGGCTTATGCAAAAGCCAACTTAGACAGTAGTAAAGACTAGCTATTGTGTCTTCTTGTTATTTTTTTGGTATAATAGTAGAGAAAAAGGTGAACAAATGAAAAAAATATTAATTGTAGATGATGAAAAACCAATCTCGGATATTATCAAGTTTAATATGACCAAGGAAGGTTACGAGGTTGTAACTGCTTTTAATGGTCGTGAAGCACTAGAACAATTTGAAGCAGAGCAACCAGATATTATTATTCTGGATTTGATGCTTCCCGAAATTGATGGTTTAGAAGTTGCAAAGACTATTCGTAAGACGAGTAGTGTTCCTATTATCATGCTGTCAGCTAAAGACAGCGAATTTGATAAGGTTATTGGTTTGGAGCTTGGAGCGGATGACTATGTGACAAAACCCTTCTCAAATCGTGAGTTGCAGGCGCGTGTTAAAGCTCTTCTTCGTCGTACGGACTTGGTTTCTGTAGATAATCAAGAGTCAGATGAAAAGAAAACCCAACCTTTGCAAATTGGGGACTTGGAGATTGTACCAGATGCCTATGTGGCTAAAAAATATGGTGAAGAACTAGACTTGACCCACCGTGAATTTGAACTTTTGTACCACTTGGCTTCTCATATTGGTCAAGTGATTACCCGTGAACACTTGCTTGAAACGGTCTGGGGTTATGATTATTTCGGAGATGTTCGGACTGTTGACGTAACTATCAGACGTTTGCGTGAGAAGATTGAAGATACACCTAGTCGTCCAGAGTATATCCTAACACGTCGCGGTGTTGGTTATTATATGAGAAATAATGATTGAATTGATTAGAAAAAATATTCTTACTAGTGATTTTATCTTCATTTTAATTTTATTGGGTTTTATCTTGATTGTTACCTTGCTTTTGCTAGAAAATCGGCGAGATAATATTCGGTTGAAGCAAATTAATCAAAAAGTTAAAGACTTGATTGCAGGAGATTATTCTCAGGTATTGGATATGCAGGGAAGCTCTGAAATCACTAATATTACCAATAATCTCAATGATTTATCAGAAGTAATCCGTTTGACCCAAGAAAATCTGGAACAAGAGAGTAAACGATTGCACAGTATCCTCTCTTACATGACAGATGGAGTCCTCGCGACCAATCGTCGTGGTAAGATTACTATGATTAATGACATGGCTAAGAAACAGCTAGGTGTTCAGAAGGAAGATGTTCTCAATAAAAGTATTCTAGAATTACTTCAGATTGAAGATGAGTATGAACTTCGTGATTTGATTACCCAAGTTCCTGAACTCATGATTGATTCTCAGGATGCCAATGGTGAGTATCTGAGCCTTCGTGTACGCTTCGCCTTGGTGCGTCGTGAGTCTGGATTTATCTCAGGTTTGGTAGCTGTTTTGCATGATACGACGGAGCAGGAGAAGGAAGAACGCGAACGAAGACTCTTTGTTTCCAACGTTAGTCATGAGTTACGGACGCCTCTGACTAGTGTAAAATCCTATCTTGAAGCCTTGGATGAGGGAGCCTTGTCAGAACCTGTTGCACCAGACTTTATCAAGGTGTCTCTAGACGAAACCAACCGTATGATGCGGATGGTGACAGACCTTCTCCATCTTTCTCGAATTGATAATGCAACTAGTCACCTAGATGTGGAACTGATTAACTTTACTGCCTTTATTACCTTTATCCTTAACCGTTTTGATAAGATGAGGGGACCAGACGAAGAGAAGAAATACGAATTGGTTAGAGATTATCCGATTACCTCTGTCTGGATTGAAATTGATACAGACAAGATGACGCAGGTGATTGATAATATTCTCAACAATGCCATTAAATATTCTCCAGATGGTGGGAAAATCACAGTGACCATGAAGACTACTGATGATCAGATGATTTTATCCATCTCAGACCAAGGATTGGGTATTCCTAAGCAGGATTTGCCACGTATCTTTGACCGTTTCTACCGTGTGGATCGTGCTAGAAGTCGTGCCCAAGGTGGAACAGGTTTAGGACTGTCTATTGCCAAAGAAATTATCAAACAACATAAGGGCTTTATTTGGGCCAAGAGTGAATACGGTAAGGGATCAACCTTTACCATTGTGCTCCCTTATGATAAGGATGCAGTGAAGGAAGAAGTATGGGAGGACGAAGTAGAAGACTAGAATGAGTGAAACAGGCTTTAAATACAGTATTTTAGCGTCGGGTTCCAGTGGAAATTCCTTTTATCTGGAAACTCCAAAAAAGAAACTTTTAGTGGATGCAGGCTTGTCTGGTAAAAAGATTACCAGCCTACTTGCTGAAATTAATCGCAAACCAGAAGACTTGGATGCCATCTTGATTACGCATGAGCATTCAGACCATATCCATGGAGTAGGAGTTTTGGCTCGCAAGTATGGTATGGATTTGTATGCCAATGAAAAGACCTGGCAGGCTATGGAAAATAGCAAGTATCTTGGCAAGGTGGATTCTTCGCAAAAGCATATCTTTGAGATGGGCAAAACCAAAACCTTTGGAGATATTGACATCGAGAGTTTTGGTGTAAGCCATGATGCAGTCGCACCGCAGTTCTATCGCTTTATGAAGGATGACAAGAGTTTTGTTCTTTTGACAGATACAGGTTATGTTAGTGACCGTATGGCAGGAATTGTCGAGAATGCAGATGGCTATCTTATCGAGTCCAACCATGATGTAGAGATTTTGCGAGCAGGTTCTTACGCTTGGCGACTCAAACAACGAATCCTATCGGATCTCGGTCACCTTTCTAACGAGGACGGTGCTGAAGCTATGATTCGTACCTTGGGAAACCGCACTAAGAAAATCTACCTTGGACATTTATCTAAGGAGAACAATATCAAGGAACTGGCTCATATGACCATGGTCAATCAGCTGGCGCAAGCTGATCTAGGAGTCGGAGTAGACTTTAAGGTTTATGATACCTCACCAGATACCGCAACACCATTGACAGATATATAGAAAGAACGCTAAGAAGGTGTTCTTTTTATATTGACTGAACACCTAAAAAGTAATACAATGGTGTTACTATTAAAAAAGGGAGTGCAAAAGATGACTACTATTACATTAAAAGTTTCTGAAGCTGACAAAACATTTATGAAAGCAATGGCTAAGTTTGAAGGAGTTTCCCTGTCGGAACTTATCCGCACCAAAACTCTTGAAGCTCTAGAAGACGAATACGATGCTCGTGTGGCAGATTTAGCCTATCAAGAGTATTTAGAAGACTTGGAAAAAGGAGTTGAACCCATTACTTGGGAAGAAATGATGCATGATTTAGGCTTGGAGGATGAATAATTTGTATAAATTAGTTCCAACAAGACGTTTCATCAAGCAATTGAAAAAATTGGATCGTTATACGCAGAAGATAATTACAAACTATTTACAAACCAATGTTTTGGAAGACCCAAGACGACACGGAAAGGCTTTGGTTGGTAATCGCGTTGGTCAATGGCGCTATAGGATTGGTAATTATCGAGTTATCGTACAAATTGTAGATGATGAATTAGTCATTGCTACTTTAGAAGTTGGTCATCGGAGAGATATTTATTGAATTAAAGTTGAGTAATAACAGTATAGAAAGTGAGGAGAGTAAAATTTGAAGAAAAAATGGTTTTTTGCAGATTATTATGATACAACAATTATTTTACTTGCTTTAATCTCTGTTATTCTGGTATTACTTGGATTTGCTGAGATGATTGATTTAGACAGTCCTCCATACAGTATTATTGACTTACAACTTTGGTTTGTGTTTGTGGTAGATTATGGTTGGCGGTTCTTTTCAAGTAAAGAAAAATGGCGCTTTATTCTTGAAAATATTTTTGATTTATTGGCTATTCTGCCTTTAAATGCTATTTTTACAGTATTTCGATTAGGGCGTATCTTCCGCTTAGCAAGGTTGACAAAATTACTGAAACTGACTCGTTTACTTAGAATAATTGGACTTACAGGTAAATTAGAAAGAAAAATTAGTAGATTCTTACGGACAAATGGCCTGATTTATATCTTGTATGTTAATATCTTTATTGTGCTAGTAGGAAGTTCAATTTTATCTGTAGTTGAAGAGAAATCCTTCTCAGATAGTCTTTGGTGGGCTCTTGTGACAGTAACTACTGTTGGTTATGGTGATATTGTTCCAATTTCACTTTTTGGGAAATGGATAGCTGTTTTATTAATGTTGGTAGGGATTGGTACAATAGGAATGTTAACAAGTGCCTTGACGAACTTTTTTGTAAAAGATAATCCAGATGAACAGATAAAACTTGATAAACTTAAAGACGAATTATCGAGCCAAAGAATATTACTAGAGAAACAATCCGAGAAGATAGAAGAACTGCATAGAATGATACAAGATTTGATTGAAAAAAGGTAACTTTGACCATTTAAAAACCACTCGATGAGTGGCTTTTTTACAATCCTGCAAATTCTTTGATTTCTTGTGCTGACATTGAAGAGTCGCAACGGACATTGATTTGTCCATCCGCAATGTGAACAAAGCCTGGTACAGTTGGGATTCCGTAGCGTGAGCGGAATTCTTGCAACTCATTGAGTTGGCTTGGTTCTTCACTGTTGATGAAGTAGATGTGAGCTTTAGTTTCAGCTACGACACCTGCCAAGGTACCAGCAAATTTACGGCAGTAAGGGCAAGTTTTGCGACCGATAAAGAAGGTTGCAGTTTCTTTCTTATCAAGAGCTTCTTGCGCACGCGCAACTGTAGTGACTTCAAGGTCTTTGATGTTATCTAAAAATTGTTCCATGAGATTACCTCGCTTTCATTGATAAGTCTAGTATGCCATAAAGTTTCTAAAATTGCTTAGATTTGATACGAAAAAAAGATGAGATTGGTTGGTCTCATCTTTTATAGGACTTTATTTTACAAAAGCATTGATTTCTGCTTCGATATTAGCAATCTTAGCTTGTGATTCTTCGTTGGTTTCCCCTACAACTGCAATGTAGAACTTGATTTTTGGTTCTGTACCTGAAGGGCGAACAGCAATCCATGAACCGTCAGCAAGTGTGTATTTCAACACATCACTTGGAGGAGTTGTCAAGTTTGTAACAGTGCCGTCAGCAGCAGTAGCAGTTTGTGCCTTGAAGTCTTCTACGACAGTGATAGCTGTTGCGTTCCATTCTTTTGGAGCATTGTTACGGAATTTAGCCATAATCGCTTTGATTTGTTCAGCACCATCGACGCCAGAAAGGGTAACAGAGATAGTCTTTTCAGCGTAGTAGCCGTACTCTTTGTAGATTTCTTCGATACCGTCTGCAAGTGTCAAACCACGTGAACGGTAGTAGGCAGCAAGTTCAGCAACGACAAGAACGGCTTGGATAGCATCTTTATCACGTACGAATGGTTTAATCAAGTAACCGAAGCTTTCTTCAAATCCCATCATGTAAGTGTGATTGTGTTTTTCTTCGAATTCTTGGATTTTTTCAGCGATAAATTTGAAACCTGTCAAAACGTTGAACATGGTTGCGCCGTAGCTTTCAGCAATCTTCGTTACCAAGTCAGTTGATACGATAGATTTGCAGAGGGCTGCATTTTCAGGAAGAGTTCCAGCGTTTTTGTGGGCTTCCAAGATGTATTTAGCCATGATAGCACCGATTTGGTTACCTGAAAGGTTGAGGTAGCTACCATCTTTTTGAAGAACTTCAACACCAACACGGTCAGCATCAGGGTCAGTTGCCACAAGAACATCTGCACCAACTTGACGACCAAGTTCTTCAGCAAGGGCAAAGGCTGCTTGGCTTTCTGGGTTTGGAGATTTTACAGTTGAGAAGTCTGGGTCAGCAGTTGCTTGCGCTTCAACGACTTGAACAGAGTCAAATCCTGCTTGGGCAAGAGCACGACGAGCCAACATTTCACCAGTACCATGAAGTGGTGTGTAGACAATTTTCATGTCTTTACCAAATTCTTCAATCAAGGCTGGGTTGATGTTTACGTCCTTAACCTCTTTAAGGTATTCTACGTCAACAGCTTCGCCGATAACTTCAATCAAGCCAGAAGCTTTTTCAGCTTCCACATCAGCAACTTCAACTGCAAATGGATTTTCGATTGCACGGATATAAGTAGTCAAAGCGTCTGCGTCGTGTGGAGGCATTTGTCCACCGTCTTCACCGTAAACCTTGTAACCGTTAAATGGTGCAGGGTTGTGGCTGGCTGTGACCATGATACCCGCGAAACAGTTGAGGTGACGAACTGCAAATGATAGTTCTGGAGTTGGACGAAGGCTTTCAAATACGTAAGATTTGATGCCGTGTTTAGCAAGAACTGCCGCAGATTCAAAGGCAAACTCAGGTGAGAAGTGACGGCTATCGTAGGCGATTGCGACACCACGTTCTTTTTCGTTTCCACCTTTTGACTCAATCAAACGAGCCAAACCTTCAGTAGCTTGGCGAACAACGTAGATGTTGATGCGGTTTGTACCAGCACCAATCAAGCCACGCATACCTGCAGTACCAAATTCAAGATTTGTATAGAAGGCATCTTCCTTAGTTTTTTCGTCCATATTTTCCAAATCTTGACGAAGATAGTCAGGAAGCTCCGCAAAATCAACCCATTTCTGGTAATTTTCTTGGTAAGACATTAAAATTCTCCTTTTTGTAAATTGTTTTAACCGTTCACATTATAGCACTTTTTAGCGTTTTAGTAAAACGGTAGCATAATTTTCAGAAAAGTGGTGTCATATGCCGGTTTATCAAGTCTTGAATGCCTTAGGGAAACATGCTATACTACTTGTATGATTATTTTACAAGCTAATAAAATTGAACGTTCTTTTGCAGGAGAGGTTCTTTTTGATAATATCAACCTGCAGGTTGATGAACGAGATCGGATAGCTCTTGTTGGGAAAAATGGTGCAGGTAAGTCTACTCTTTTGAAGATTTTGGTTGGAGAAGAGGAGCCAACTAGTGGAGAAATCAATAAGAAAAAAGATATTTCTCTGTCTTACCTAGCCCAAGATAGCCGTTTTGAGTCTGAAAATACCATCTACGATGAGATGCTTCATGTCTTTGATGACTTGCGTCGGACTGAGAAACAACTGCGTCAGATGGAGTTGGAGATGGGTGAAAAGTCTGGTGAGGATTTGGATAAACTGATGTCAGATTACGATCGCTTATCTGAGAATTTTCGCCAAGCAGGCGGCTTTACCTATGAAGCTGATATTCGAGCGATTTTAAATGGATTCAAGTTTGACGAGTCTATGTGGCAGATGAAAATAGCTGAACTTTCAGGTGGTCAAAATACTCGTTTGGCTCTGGCCAAAATGCTCCTTGAAAAGCCCAATCTCTTGGTCTTGGACGAGCCAACCAACCACTTGGATATTGAAACTATTGCTTGGCTAGAGAATTACTTGGTAAATTATAGCGGTGCTCTCATTATTGTCAGCCACGACCGTTATTTCTTGGATAAGGTTGCGACAATTACGCTAGATTTGACCAAGCATTCTTTGGATCGCTATGTGGGCAATTACTCTCGTTTTGTCGATTTGAGGGAACAAAAACTAGCAACTGAAGCAAAAAATTATGAAAAGCAACAGAAGGAAATTGCAGCTCTGGAAGACTTTGTCAATCGCAATCTAGTCCGAGCTTCAACGACCAAACGTGCCCAATCTCGCCGAAAACAACTGGAAAAAATGGACCGCTTAGACAAGCCTGAAGCTGGCAAGAAATCAGCCAACATGACCTTCCAGTCTGAAAAAACGTCGGGCAATGTTGTTTTGACTGTTGAAAATGCAGCTATTGGCTATGATGGGGAAGTCCTGTCACAGCCGATTAACCTAGACCTTCGTAAGATGAATGCTGTTGCCATCGTTGGTCCAAATGGTATTGGCAAGTCAACCTTTATCAAGTCTATTGTGGACCAGATTCCTTTTATCAAGGGTGAGAAGCGCTTTGGCGCTAATGTTGAGGTTGGTTACTATGACCAAACCCAAAGCAAGCTGACACCAAGTAATACTGTACTGGATGAACTCTGGAATGATTTTAAACTGACACCAGAAGTTGAAATCCGTAACCGTCTAGGTGCCTTCCTTTTCTCAGGAGATGATGTTAAAAAATCAGTTGGCATGCTGTCTGGTGGCGAGAAAGCGCGTTTGCTTTTGGCTAAACTGTCTATGGAAAACAACAACTTTTTGATTCTGGATGAGCCGACCAACCACTTGGATATTGATAGCAAGGAAGTGTTGGAAAATGCCTTGATTGACTTTGATGGGACTCTTCTATTTGTCAGCCACGACCGTTACTTTATCAATCGTGTGGCAACTCATGTTCTAGAATTGTCTGAGAATGGCTCGACTCTCTACCTTGGAGATTACGATTACTATGTTGAGAAGAAATCAGAAGTAGAAATGATTCAGGCTGAGGAAGCTTCAACTAGCAATCAAGCAAAAGAATCAAGTCCAGTTAATGACTATCAAGCTCAGAAAGAAAGTCAAAAAGAAGTTCGCAAACTCATGCGACAAATTGAAAATCTAGAAGCTGAAATAGAAGAGTTAGAAAGTCAAAGCCAAGCCATTTCTGAACAAATGTTGGAAACCAACGATGCAGGTAAACTCATGGAATTGCAGGCTGAACTGGATAAAATCAGCAACCGTCAGGAAGAAGCTATGCTTGAGTGGGAAGAATTATCGGAGCAGGTGTAAAGATGGAAAATCTTGGAAAGGTATTTCGTAAATTTCGAACAAGTGGCAATTATTCCTTAAAGGAGGCAGCAGGTGAATCCTGTTCAACCTCCCAGTTATCTCGATTTGAGCTTGGGGAGTCTGATATAGCAGTTTCACGTTTCTTTGAGATTTTGGATAACATTCATGTGACCATTGAAAATTTCATGGACAAGGCTAGGGATTTTCAAAATCATGAACATGTGTCTATGATGGGACAAATTGTGCCCCTTTACTATTCAAATAATATTGCAGGTTTTCAAAAGCTTCAAGAAGAACAACTTGAAAAGGCTAAGAGTTCGACAAATCCTCTCTATTTTGAGCTGAACTGGATTTTGCTACAAGGTCTGATTTGTCAAAGAGATTCGACTTATGAGATGAAGCAGGATGATTTGGATAAGGTAGCAGATTATCTCTTCAAAACGGAAGAATGGACCATGTATGAATTGATTCTTTTCGGGAACCTCTATAGCTTCTATGATGTAGACTATGTCACTCGGATTGGTAGAGAAGTTATGGAGAGGGAGGAATTTTACCAAGAGATTGGTCGCCATAAGAGATTAGTGTTGATTTTGGCCCTCAATTGTTACCAGCATTGTTTAGAGCATCTTTCTTTTGACAATGCAAGCTATTTTGAGACTTATACAGAAAAGATTATTGGCAAAAACATTAGTCTGTATGAACGAAATATTTTACATTACCTAAAAGGCTTTGCCTTATATCAAAAAGGACAGTGTAAAGAAGGCTGTAAGCAGATGCAAGAGGCCATGCATATTTTTGATGTGCTAGGTCTTCCAGAGCAAGTAGCCTATTATCAGGAACACTACGAAAAATTTGTCAAAGATTAATTTTCCCAAATAAGGGAAAAAATAAAAAGCTCCTTTCGGTTTTGATACAATAGTTTCAAAATTTGAGAGGAGTTTTTATATGAATCGCTACGCAGTACAGTTGATTAGTCGTGGAGCTGTTAACAAGATAGGGAATATGCTCTATGATTATGGAAATAGTGTCTGGTTGGCTTCCATGGGGACTATCGGACAGACAGTTTTAGGAATGTATCAGATTTCTGAACTCGTCACATCTATTCTCGTAAATCCTTTTGGTGGAGTCATTTCAGACCGTTTTTCTCGTCGTAGGATTTTAATGGTGACAGACCTTGTTTGTGGGATTCTTTGTCTGGCTATTTCTTTTATAAGGAATGATATCTGGATGATTGGGGCTTTGATTGGGGCTAATATTGTGCAGGCAATTGCCTTTGCCTTTTCTAGACCAGCAAATAAGGCCATTATCACAGAATTGGTAGAAAAGGATGAACTGGTCCTCTACAATTCTCGTTTGGAGTTGGTGATGCAGGTTGTCAGTGTGAGTTCTCCTGTACTCTCTTTTCTGGTTTTACAATTTTCAAGTCTCCATCTGACGCTCTTACTAGATGCTTTGACTTTTTTCATAGCATTTGTTCTAGTGGCCTTACTTCCAAAAGAAGAACCAATGGTTCAAGATA